>DATCUG010000668.1:0-7105 GCA_036567525.1 Streptosporangiaceae bacterium
ACCGCCCGGGCCAGGACAGCCGCAGCCGGATCAGTGCGCTGCGGAGAACTGCTCGCTCTCGGTGGACCCGGCCAGCGCGACGGTCGATGCCTGCGGCGTGATGGCCGAGGTGACCAGGTCGAAGTAACCGGTGCCGACTTCCCGCTGGTGCCGGGTGGCGGTGTAGCCGCGGGCCTCGGCGCCGAACTCGGCGTCCTGCAGCCGCACGTAAGCGGGCATGCCCTCGGCCGCGTAGCCCTGGGCCAGGTCGAACATCGAGTAGTTCAGCGCGTGGAAGCCGGCCAGCGTGATGAACTGGAACTTGTAGCCGAGCTGGCCCAGCTCGCGCTGGAACTTCCCGATCGTCCCGTCATCCAGGTGCCGGTGCCAGTTGAACGACGGTGAGCAGTTGTAGGCGAGCATCTGGTCCGGGTACTCCGCCTTGATGGCTTCCGCGAACTCGCGCGCCTCGCCGAGGTCGGGGGTGGAGGTCTCCATCCAGATCAGGTCGGCATACGGCGCGTAGGCCAGGCCGCGGGCCACGCAGGCGGCCATCCCGTTGCGCACCCGGTAGAAGCCCTCAGCGGTCCGCTCGCCGGTGATGAACGGCCGGTCGCGCTCGTCCACGTCGCTGGTGATCAGCGTGGCGGCGTGCGCGTCGGTCCGCGCGATGACCAGGCTCGGCACGTCGCAGACGTCGGCGGCCAGCCGGGCCGCGTTCAACGTCCTGATGTGCTGCGAGGTCGGGATCAGCACCTTCCCGCCGAGGTGGCCGCACTTCTTCTCGGAGGCCAGCTGGTCCTCCCAGTGCACGCCGGCCGCGCCGGCCGCGATCATGGACTTCATCAGCTCGAACGCGTTCAGCACGCCGCCGAAGCCGGCTTCCGCGTCGGCCACGATCGGGGCCAGCCAGTACCGCCGGTCAGCGCCGCCGGACTCGGCCCAGCTGATCTGGTCCGCGCGGAGCAGCGCGTTGTTGATCCGGCGCACCACCTGGGGAACCGAGTTCACCGGGTACAGGCTCTGGTCCGGGTAGGTCTCGGCGGCCAGGTTGGCGTCCGCGGCCCCCTGCCAGCCGGACAGGTAGATGGCCTGCAGCCCGGCCCGCACCTGCTGCACTGCCTGGTTACCGGTCAGCGCGCCCAGCGCGGCGACGAAGTCCTCCTCGTGCAGCAGGGTCCACAGCCGCTGCGCGCCCAGCCGGGCCAGCGTCTGGTCCTCCTGCACCGAGCCGCGCAGCCGTACCACGTCATCGGCGGTGTAGCTGCGCTCCGTGCCGCGCCACCGTGGGTCGGTGGCCCACTGCCGCCGCAGTGCCGTGGCCTGCTGGTCGGCCGGGCTCGGCCCGGCCGCGGTGGCCTGCCCGGTGCTGCCATTCGTGCTGCCGTTCGTGCTGCCCTCGAGGCGACGCTCGTTCACTGGTCCTCCTGACGTCTGCCGTCCCCTGGGTGTTAGTCCGAGCGTGCGGGGCAAAACCGGGCAAAGCTAGGGCGGTCCACTATGAAGAATCGATAAATTTCATCTAAGGTAAAGATGTGACAGACTTCCTTGAGAAAGAATCGTCAAGCTTGACGACAAGTGGTCTAGATCTGGCGACGTTCGGCCAGCGGCTGCGGCACTTGCGCCGCGCTCGCGGCATCACGCTGGCCGAGCTGGGCGAGCGGGTCGGCCGGGCCCCGTCCGCGCTCTCCCTGCTGGAGAACGGCCGCCGGGAGCCGAAGCTGTCGCTGATCGACGCGCTGGCCCGGGCGCTATCCGTGCCCGCCGAGGAACTGCTCCGGCACCAGCCGCCGAGCCGCCGGGCCCAGCTGGAGATCGCGCTGGATGAGGCGCAGCACGACCCGGTCTACGCCGAACTGGGGCTGCCGCCGCTCAAGGTGGGTGCCAGGGTGCCCACCGACGTGCTGGAACACCTGGTCGCGCTGTACACCGAGCTGCGCCGGCAGCGCACCCGGCCGACCGCCACGCCGGAGGAGGCGCGGGTGGCCAACGCCGGGCTGCGCGACGCGATGCGGGAGCGGGGCAACTACTTCGCGCACATCGAGCAGGCCGCGGCCGAGGCCCTGGCCGCGGTCAGCTACCGCGGCGGCGCGCTGTCCCAGGGCGCGCTGCTGGCCATCGTCGACCACCACGGGTTCGCCGTGCGGTATGCCCAGGACCTGCCCCGCTCGGTCCGGTCGGTGACCGACCTGCGGCACCGGCGGATCTTCCTGAAGCAGGAATCCATGGGCATGCATTCGCCGCGGACGATCCTGCTGCAGACGCTCGGGCACTTCGTGCTGGGCCATGCCGCGCCGCGGGACTTCGCCGACTTCCTCCGCCAGCGGGTGGAGGCGAACTACTTCGCGGCCGCGGTGCTGGTGCCGGAGCGGTCGGCGGCCCGGTTCCTGGCCGAGGCCAAGGAGGCGCGCGATCTGTCGGTCGAGGACGTGCGCGACGTCTTCTCCGTCTCCTACGAGATGGCCGCGCACCGGTTCACCAACCTGGCCACCCACCACCTGGGCCTGGCCTGCCACTTCGTGAAGAACGACGAGAGCGGCATCATCTACAAGGCGTACGAGAACGATGGCCTGGTGCTGCCCGCCGACGCCACCGGGGCGATCGAGGGCCAGCGGATGTGCCGCAAGTGGTCCGGCCGCCAGGTGTTCGGCTCGGCCGACCGGTTCTCCCCGCACCATCAGTACTCCGACACCCCGGGCGGCACGTTCTGGTGCGTGGCGCACATCGACCCGGGCCGGGAGCGCGGGATGGCGATCACCCTGGGCACGCCGTATGAGAACTCGCGCTGGTTCCGGGGCCGGGACACGGCCAAGCGGATGGAGTCGCGCTGCCCGGACGGGGACTGCTGCCAGCGCCCGCCGGCCGGCCTGGCCACCCGCTGGGAGGGGATGGCCTGGCCATCGGCCCGGGCGCATTCGCACATCCTGTCCGCGCTGCCCACCGGCATCTTCCCCGGGGTGGACGAGGCGGATGTTTATGAATTCCTGGACCGGCACGACAGCGAATGAGCCGCGTTGCAGGTAACCTACTCGATGGTAACTAATTCGTGCTACTCTCCAGTAACTTATGTTCGGGATGGCCCGGTTTACCCCGAGGAGCAGCATGAGCAGCGGCCCAGGCGCGCCCGCCGGATTTTCCCTGGAACCCGGCCCTGACCTGCGCGAGATGCGCGGCTGGGTGCATGGGTTCGCGGACGAGGTGATCCGGCCCGCGGCGGCCGAGTGGGACGAGCGGGAAGAGACGCCCTGGCCCATCCTGGAGCAGGCGGCCAAGATCGGGCTGTACTCGCTGGACTTCTTCTCCAGCCAGTGGCTGGAGCCCAGCGGGCTGGGCATCCCGATCGCCTTCGAGGAGCTGTTCTGGGGCGACGCGGGCATCGCGCTGTCGCTGGTCGGCAGCACGCTGGCCGCGGTCGCGGTGGCCAGCAACGGCACCCCCGAGCAGATCGGCGAGTGGCTGCCGGAGATGTTCGGTGCGCCCGGGGACATCAAGCTGGGCGCGTTCTGCGCCTCCGAGCCCAACGCGGGCAGCGACGTGGGCTCGATCCGGACCCGCGCCGAGTACCAGGAGGCCACCGACGAGTGGGTGCTCACCGGCACCAAGGCGTGGGCGACCAACGGCGGCATCGCCAACGTGCACGTGGTGGTCGCGGCGGTCGAGCCTGACCTCGGCACCCGCGGGCAGGCCAGTTTCATCGTGCCGCCCGGTTCGGCCGGGCTCAGCCAGGGCCAGAAGTTCCGCAAGCTCGGTGTCCGGGCCTCGCACACCGCCGAGGTGGTGCTGGACGGCGTGCGGGTGCCCGGCCGCTGCCTGGTCGGCGGGAAGGACCGGCTGGACAGCCGGCTGGCCCGGGTCCGCGGTGGCGGGCGGGGCGGCGAGCAGGCCGCGATGAAGACGTTCGAGGCATCCCGGCCGAGTGTGGCCGCGATGGCGGTGGGGGTGGCCCGGGCCGCAGTGGAATACGCCCGCGATTACGCCACCCAGCGGGTCCAGTTCGACCGGCCGATCGGGCAGAACCAGGCGGTCGGCTTCATGCTGGCCGACATGCAGGCGGCGGTGGACGCGGCCCGGCTGCTGACCTGGCGGGCGGCCTGGATGGCCCGGCAGGGCATGGCCCTGGACCACGCCGAGGGGTCGATCTCCAAGCTGGTCGCGAGCGAGACCGCGGTGCGGGTGACCGACCAGGCCATCCAGATCCTCGGCGGCAACGGCTACACCCGGGACTACCCGGTGGAGCGCTGGCACCGGGACGCCAAGATCTTCACCATCTTCGAGGGCACCAGCGAGATCCAGCGCATGATCATCAGCCGCGCCGTCACCGGGCTCGACGTACGGTAGACCTGACCTGAGCAGGCCCAGCGTCAGGAGGGAGGAGGGCTATGCCGGACGGCGCCGTGGCTGACATAGCGGATACGTACTTCGAGGCATGGCAGGCCGGTGACTTCGCCCGGCTGCGCTCGATCCTGGCCGATCAGGTGACCTTCGACGGGCCGCTCGGCCACGCCAGCAACGCCGACGAATGCATCGCCGGGCTGCAGCGGATGTCGCAGATCGTCACCGGCATCGAGATCCGCAAGACGTTCGTCGACGGGCCCGACGTGCTGACCTGGTTCGATCTGCACACGGCTCAGGCTGGCCCGGTGCCGACGGTGAACTGGCGGCACGTGGAAGACGGCAAGATCACCTGGATCCGGGTCACCTTCGATCCCCGGCCCCTGACCCAGGGCGGCTGACCCCTGGCCCAGGGCGGCTGGCCGCTGAGCCGGGGCGGCTGGCCGCTGCTCTGGCGCTGAGCACCCGCCCGAAGATCCAGGCGAACCAGCACAGCACGACCATGATCAGCCCGAGCAGCACGCCCCACAGCGGCGACACTAAGCCGGACCCGACCAGGCCGAGGCAGATCGAGGCGATGCCCACCGGCCAGACCACGAGAATCTTGTTACCTAGCTTGAGCTTGCGCAGCGTTTCCTGCTCATCCATGGGGGTCACGCTAAGCCGCGACCGTTCCGGGATCGTTACCGCTGGCGTTACCGCGGGCGCTGCCCCGGGCCGGGCAGCCGCAGGGCGGGCACCAGCGCGGCCGCGATGAGCGCGACGGCCACCCAGAACGTGCCGCCGAACGCACCGGCAACCGTTTGGGTGCTGCCCGGGTGGCCGGCCTGGCTGGCCGGGATGGAGTGCTGCAGCAGGATCGCGAACAGCGCGGTGCCGAGCGCGCCCGCGATGCGCTGCAGGGTGTTCAGCGCGCTGGTCGCCCGGGGAATCTCGGCCGGCGGCACGGCCTGGAACGCGGCGGCCATGGACGGGGCGATCGTGCTGCCGATCCCGGCGCCCAGCACGAACAGCCCGGCAGCCAGGTAGGCGTCGGAGGTGTGCGCGCCGAGCTGGGTGTAACCGAGCGCGCCGAGCAGCGCCAGCAGCAGCCCGGCCGGGCACACCACCCGGGCGCCGATCTTGTCGGTGAGCAGCCCGGCCACCGGCAGGGCCAGCGCGGCCCCGATGCCCTGCGGGGCCAGCAGCAGCCCCGTCTGCACCGGGCCAGCGTGCCGGATCACCTGGTAGTAGAGCGGGATCAGGATCAGCGAGCCGAACAGCGCCACCGGCAGCAGGAAGTTCATCGCGGCCGCGGCGGCGAAGCCACGGCGGCGCAGCAGCGACAGGTCGATCAGTGCGGCCTGGCCAGCCAGTAGCGCGTGCCAGATATACAGCCCGGTCAGCGCCAGGCCGGCCACCGTGGCCAGGACCGTGCCCACGCTGCCGAACCCGCCGTGCGCGCCGGCCTCGGACAGGCCGTAGAGCAGGATGGCGATGCCCGGGCAGAGCAGCACCAGCCCGCGCACGTCCAGCCGCTGCCCCGCCTGCGGCCGGGCATCCGGCAGCAGCCGCCACGCGGCCACGATGGCGGCCGCGCCGACCGGCAGGTTCAGCAGGAAGATCCAGCGCCAGCTGGCCACGCCCAGGATGGCGCCGCCGAGCACCGGGCCGAACACCGGGGCGAGCAGCAACGGCACCCCGATCACGCTCATCACCCGGCCCATCCGCTGCGGGCCCGCGGCCTGGGCCAGGATCGTCTGCCCGACCGGCAGGATCAGCCCGGCGCCGAGCCCCTGCAGCACCCGGAAGGCGATCAGCGAGCCGATCGACCACGCCGCGGCGGCCAGCACCGACCCGGCCAGGAACAGGCTCAGCGCGGCCAGCCAGACCGGCTTGGCGCCGAACCGCCCGGCCGCCCAGCCGCTCAGCGGGATCACCGTGGCGAACGCCAGCAGGTAGCCGGTGAGCACCCACTGGACCGACGTGATCGACGCGTGCAGGCTGCTGACCAGGGTCGGGATGGCGACGTTGACGATGGTCAGGTCGAGGACAGTCATGATCGTGCCCAGGATGACGACCGCGGACAGCACGAGGATCTCGCGGCTCAGGCGATCGTCTGGCCCGGCAGTGGTGGCAGCGGGCCCGCTCTGGCTGAGTGTCATCGTGACCTCCGGCGCGATAAGCTTGGTTATGCTCCAAACATAGGGTAGCTACAAATTTAGGGCAACCCTAACTTTGTCAGATTGTGGTGTGGTGAGGACGCGCATGGGGCTTCGTGAGCTGAAGAAAGAGCAGACCCGGCAGCACATCGCCGACACCGCCTGGGCGCTGTTCGCCGACCGGGGGTTCGACCGGGTCAGCGTGGCCGAAGTGGCCCGCGCGGCGCAGGTGGCCGAGGCGACCGTGTTCAACTACTTCCCGGGCAAGGAAGACCTGTTCTATTCGCGGCTCGAATCGTTCTGGGCCCGGCTGGCCGGTGCGGTCAGCAGCAGGCCGCCCGGGCAGCCGGTGCTGGCCGCGTTCCAGCAAGCCCTGCTGGTCGACGGCGGGCTGCTCGGCCAGCTGGAGTCAGGCGACCCGGACGCGCTGGCCCGGCTGCGCACGGTGAACCGCATCGTCGCGGCCAGCCCGGCGCTGCTGGCCCGCGAGCAGCAGGTGCTGGCCGCCGCGGCCCGCGACCTGGCCGCCCGGCTGGCTGCCGAGACCGGCGCGGCCGCCGGTGACCTGCGGCCGCAGGTGGTGGCGAACGCGCTCATCGGGGTGCACCGGGCGCTGATCGATTACGTGCGCCGCCGGGTGCTGGACGGCGACG
>DATCUG010000669.1:0-8113 GCA_036567525.1 Streptosporangiaceae bacterium
TGGCCCGCCCACACATCCGAGCCGAGCACCAGCACCGGGCGCCGGGCGGCGGCCAGCAGGCCGGCGATCCGCTCGATGGCGGCCGGGTCGCCGGATCCGGGTCCGGCCGCGGCCGTCCCGGCTGGGCCGGCCAGATCTGCCGTGGGGGAGGCCGGGCCGAACAGCGCCTCCAGCGCGATGTCCACGAAGACCGGCCCCCGGTGCGGCGTGGCGGCCAGCCGGAACGCCTCGGCCACCCCGGCGCCGATCTTCGCCGTCTCGTGCTCGGTCCAGGCCCGCTTGGTGATCGGGCGGAGCAGTTCCGGGTGGTCGAACTCCTGCAGGCTGCCCGAGCCCCAGCGGTAGTCCGGGGCGCGGCCGCCCAGCACCACCACCGGCGACCCGTTGAAGTACGCGCTGGTGATGGCGCTCACCCCGTTGGTCACCCCGGGCCCGGCGGTGAGCACGGCCAGGCCGGGGGAGCGGGCCAGCCGGGCGGTGGCCTCGGCGGCGAACACCGCGCTCTGCTCGTGCCGCACGTCGAGCAGGCGCATCGGCGGCTCGGCCTGCACGGCCGCGTCGTACAGCGGGAACACGTGGCCGCCGGACAGGGTGAACATGGTCGTCACGCCGTGCGCGCGGGCCGCGGCCAGGGCCAGCGTGCCACCGTGCCGGGCCGGCCCCGGGTTCCGCTCAGTCATGCCGCGAGGTTACCAGCTAGTAGCTCACGGCGTACCCGGGCCGGCCTGGCACGGCGGTGGGTCAGCTGCTGTCCGCCACCCCCGTCCCGCCCGCCGCCCCGGCGATGACCGGGATCGGCGCGGCCGTCTCCGGCTCCGGGTCGGCCAGGTACTGCTCGGGCAGCGTCTCGTCGGTGCCGCCCGGCACCTTGAGCGCGTTGAACAGCAGGGTGAGCAAGGCCGAGATGATCAGGTTAATGATCAGCCCGGTGAACCCGATGTACACGGTGTGGTTGAGCACCGGGAGGGTGTCCGAGGACGCCCCGAAGTGGGTGCCCGGCTGGCCCGGGGCGGGCAGCCGGTACGCCGCGATGGTGCCGTACACCATGGCTACCGCCCAGCCGATGAGCAGCGCCCAGCGGTTGAACCAGCGGGTGTACAGGCCAGCCACGATGGCCGGGAACGTCTGTACCACCCAGATGCCGCCGAGCAGCTGTAGCTGGATCGCGTAGGTGGTCTTGACGAACAGCACGAAGCACAGCGCGCCCAGCTTGACCACCAGCGAGGCGGTCTGTGCGACCCGGGTCTGCTCGGCGTCACCCGCGTTCGGCCGGAAGAACTCCCGCCAGATGTTGCGGCAGAACAGGTTGGCCGCCGCGATGGACATGATGGCCGCCGGGACCAGGGCGCCGATCACGATGGTCGCGAACGCGACGCCCGCGAACCAGCTCGGGAAGATGTCCCGGAACATGAACGGCAGCGCCAGCTGGGCGTTCGAATCGTGCGCCTTGACCTGGCCGGGCACGCCCGGGGTGGCCAGCGCCACGTAGCCGAGCATCGCGATCAGGCCGAGCACCACCGAGTAGGCGGGCAGTGCGGCCAGGTTGCGCCGGATCACCCGGCGCCGCCTGGCCGCGAAGGTGCCGGTGATGTTGTGCGGGTACATGAACAGGGCCAGCGCCGAGCCCAGCGCCAAGGTGGCGAACGCCCACTCGCCGGCCGGTTCCAGGATCAGGCTGCCGTACGGCTTGCCGGTCTTGGGGTTGGTCGAGGTGAGGTGGGTGTTGGCCACGCCGAAGATGTGATGCCAGCCGCCCACCCGGGCCGGGATGTAGATGATCGCCACGATGATCATCACGTAGATCAGCGTGTCCTTGATGAACGCGATCAGCGCCGGGGCACGTAGCCCGGACACGAACGTGTAGCCGGCCAGCACCAGGAACGCGATGATCAGCGGCAGGTCCTTGACGAACGCGTTCGACGAGCTGCCGCCGATGCCCATCACGGTGAGCACCGCCTGGATGCCGACCAGCTGCAGGGCGATGTACGGCATCACGGCCAGGATGCCGGTGAACGCGATGGCCAGGGCCAGGCCACGCGACCCGTACCGGCCGCGGACGAAGTCGGCCGGGGTCACGTAGCCGTGCACCCGGGCCACCGACCACAGCCGGGGCAGGAAAATGAACGCGATCGGGAAGACCATGATCGTGTAGGACAGGGTGAAGAACCCGGCCGCGCCGGTGCCGAAGACCAGGGCCGGCACCGCGATAAAAGTGTAGGCAGTATACAGATCTCCGCCGAGTAAGAACCAGGTCACGAACGTGCCGAAGCCGCGGCCGCCGAGCCCCCACTCGTTCAGGTGCAGCATGTTCTCGGCGCGGCGCCAGCGCGTGGCGGCGAACCCGACGAAGGTGACGACCGCGAACAGGACGAGCAGGATGCTGAACGAGACCCAGTTAATGCTCACCGCGCCTCCCCGGAGCCGTCCCGCGCCGGGGGAACCTGGCCGCCGGCCGCGCCGCGTGATCCCCGGGTGGAGACCAGGTAGGAGATGGCCATCAGCACCGCGACGAACGGCACCCAGAGCAGTTGGTACCAGTAGAAGAACGGGAAGGCGCCGAGATAGGGGCGGCTGCGGGCGTAGATCGGCACGATGAGCGTGCCGAGGATGGAGATGAGGACCAGGACGGTGATTAACACCCAGGCGCCGGTGCGTCTGGGTGTGCGGCCGGAGTGCGCCATTGCGTCGTCTCCCTGCGTGAGTCGGCCACGCGCCGCCACCAGGCCACCAGCCGCGGGCGGGGCGCGCGAGTGACTTATGTCACGTTGTTGCCGTCCATGGTGCGATGGATTAGCGCATGGTGCAATGGTTTGCGCGCGAGTCGGGTAATGGCCAGGTAATCCTTGCCCGGGCCGTGCACCCTCCATTCCTCTTCCAGCAGGTCAGCCCCGAGCACGCGGTGGCTGAGCTGGTAATGGTCCGGGCCGCAGCCGTGCTCCGCCTGGGCCCGGCCGGTGCGCAGGTCGAGGACGTAGAACGGGCGGCCGTCCGCGAACCGCACGGCGACCGTGCCATCGGGGCGGGCCTGGTAGCGCAGGCGGCGGCTGGCCGGCCCGGTATGCGCCGCGAAGCGCAGTTCGCCATGCTCGGTGTAGCACCATTCGCGGTGCTGCTCCAGCGGCGCCGGTGGCGCGGGGGCGACCAGGGCCTGGCCGGTGAACCAGCCCTCGGTGCCGGTGCGGTAGTCGGTGAGGTGGCGGTCCAGGTGCCACCCGCCGCGGACGAAGGCCAGCGTATCGGTCACCCGCATGCCACCATTGTCGCCGTCCGGGCCTGGGTTCTGTCACCTACGGCGCCGTGGAGCGCCTCCCTGTCAGCCTTGATAAGGTCTGCCTGCCCCCGCACCCCCGCCTGAGGAGCCGATCTGATGTCCGATGCTGCCGCGCTGCGCCGGCGCCCCCCGCTGGTGCTGGCCGACCTGCTGCCTGGCGCGCTGGTCCGGGATGTGCTCCTGGTCGCCGGCGCGGCTGGGTTCATCGGGCTGCTGGCCCAGATCTCCATCCCGCTGTCGTTCACCCCGGTGCCGATCACCGGCCAGACGCTCGGGGTGCTGCTGGCCGGGACCGCGCTGGGCTGGCGGCGGGCCGGTGCCGCGCTGCTGCTGTACGCGGTGGCCGGCGTGGCCGGGGTGCCCTGGTTCGCGGATCACAGCAGCGGCTACGCCAGCGCCTCGTTCGGCTACATCATCGGCTTCTTCGCCGCCGCGGTGCTCTGCGGCTACCTGGCCGAGCGAGGCGCCGACCGGTCGGTGCTCCGCTCGGTGCCGGCCATGCTGGCTGCCGAGGTCCTCATCTACGCGTTCGGCCTGACCTGGCTGGCCATCGACCTGCATCTGGGCGCCTCCGCCACGATCGCGGACGGGCTCACCCCGTTCCTGGCCGGCGATGCGATCAAGGCCGCGCTGGCGGCCGGCCTGCTCCCGGCCGCCTGGTGGCTGGCCGGCCGGCGAGGTGACGTCAGCGGTCCCGGCGCAGCCGGGTGACCAGCTTGTACCGGTCGCCGCGGTACTTGGACTGAGCCCATTCGACCGGGACGGCGGACACGTCAAAGGCCTGCCTGGACAGCAGCAGCAGCGGCATCCCGGCGTCCACCCCGAGCAGCCGGGCGTCCGTCGGGTCGGCCAGCACCGTCTCGATGGTCTCCTCGGCCTCGGCCAGCTGGACCCCGTAGGCGGCGGCCAGCGCCTCATACAGCGAGGCGTAGCGGTCCAGGTTGCGGCGCAGCCCGGGGAAGCGGCGGGCGGGCAGATGCGAGGTGTCGGTGGACATCGGCTCGCCGTCGGCCAGCCGGAGCCGGTGGATGCGCAGCACGCGGCTGCCCGGCGGGACGGCCAGCAGCTCGGACAGCTGGGCGTCGGCCGGCACGTAGCTGGTATCCAGGATCTTGGTCTGCGGGTGCAGCCCGTGCGCGCGCATGCCCTGGGTGTAGCTGGCCAGCTCCAGCAGCTGGGCCACCTTCGGCTTGGCCACGAACGTGCCCTTGCCCTGCATCCGCAGCAGCCGTCCCTCGACCACCAGCTCGGCCAGGGCCTGCCGCACGGTGGTGCGCGAGGTGCCGTAGTGCTGGGCCAGCTCTCGTTCCGGGGGGACCGGGCTGCCGGGCGCCATGGTCTGGGTCAGCTCCAGCAGCTGCCGCTTCACCGTGTAGTACTTGGGCAGCCGTGGCCCCGGCGGGGCGGGCGGCGCGCCCGGGTCCGGCCCGGGTGGCTGGTCGTCGCGGGCGGCAGGGGAAGCAGTCACGGTCATCTCCTCCCGCAGAAGCTGCGTTCCGGACATGATGCCGCATTGCGGACGCAGTCCACGCTGCCGCGCCCAGCACGCAACCACCCAGGCCGCGCACTGTAACCAGACATGCACGAATACTGCCAGCTAGTGCCTGCCCGGCGGGCAGCGGGGCAGGCAGAACGAGATCCGGGCCGGCCCGCCCGGTGCGCGGCATGCGCGATGATGACAGAGTGCCCACACTGAACGACCTGGCCCGGCGGCACACCGAGCTGACCCGGGCCGACATCGACTGGCTGCATGCCCTGGTGTCCGACTGGCAGCTGCTCGCCGACCTGTCCTTCGCCGATCTGGTGCTGTGGGCGCCGCTGCAGGACGGCTCCGGCTGGGTGGTGCTGGCCCAGATGCGGCCGACGACCGGGCCCACCACGTTCCACGATGACGTGGTGGGCAGTTTCGCGTCCACCGGGGCCCGCCCGTTCCTCGACTCGGCCCAGCGCGAGCACCGGATCTGCCGGGAAGGCGACCCGGAATGGACCCGGGGCGTGCCGGTCCGCCGTGAATCCATCCCGGTGACCAGGGAGGGCAAGGTCATCGCGGTGATCGAGCGGAGCACCAACCTGAGTTCCGCGCGCACCCCGAGCCGTCTCGAGCTGACCTATCTGAAGGGCGCCGACGACCTGGCCCAGATGGTCGCGTCCGGCATGTTCCCCTGGCCCGGGCAGCAGCCCGCGCTGGTCAGGTCGCCCCGGGTGGGCGACGGCCTGCTCCGGCTCGGCCGCAGCGGCAAGGTCAGCTACGCCAGCCCGAACGCGCTGTCCGCCTACCGCAGGCTCGGCCTCAGCGCCGATCTGGTCGGGGCCGAGCTGGGCCCGCTGACCGCCCGGCTGTGCGCTCCGGGCCGGGCCACGGACGACTCGCTGATGGTGACGGCCAGCGGCCGGGCGCCGCGGGAGACCGAGGTGGAGGGCAACGGTTCGGTGGTCCAGCTGCGGGCCATCCCGCTGGTGGTGAACGGCCTGCGCACCGGCGCGCTGGTGCTGGTCCGGGACGTGACCGAGCTGCGGCACCGGGAACGCGAGCTGATGACCAAGGACGCCACCATCCGGGAGATCCATCACCGGGTGAAGAACAACCTGCAGACCGTGGCGGCGCTGCTCCGGTTGCAGGCCCGGCGGATGGACGCACCGGAAGGCCGGGCCGCGCTGGAGGAGGCGGTGCGCCGGGTCGGGTCCATCGCGACCGTGCACGAGACCCTGTCCCACGCGCCCGAGGAGATCGTCGACTTCGACGAGGTAGCGCAGCGGGTGGCCGCGATGACGGGCGAGGTTTCGGCGGCCGAGGCTCGGGTGAAGCCCGAGCTGCGCGGCCGGTTCGGCCAGCTCCCGTCGGCGGTGGCCACGCCACTGGCGCTGGTGCTGGCCGAATTGCTGCAGAACGCGCTGCAGCACGGGCTGGCGCAGTTCGCGGAGGACGGCCCGGCCGGGTCGCTCGAGGTGTCGGTGACCCGCAGCCCGGACCGGCTCACCGTCACCGTGCAGGACAACGGCGTCGGGTTGCCGGAAGAGTTCGACCTCGACTCCACCACCAGCCTGGGTTTGCAGATCGTGCGCACCCTGGTGGTCGCCGAGCTTGGCGGCAAGCTGGAGGTCAAGCCGAGGGCGGGGGGTGGCACCCGGGCCGAGGTGGACCTGCCGCTGGACCCGGCCGCACCGTTATCACCGCACGGTTATCAACACACGGGCGGGCCCGCCCGCCAGGGCTAGGCGTGCCCGCGGCTGGACCTCAGGCGTGCGCCCGGGCCCGGATCCGGGTGGCCCGCCGCTTGGCGGCGCGTCGCTCGTCCTCGCTCATCCCGCCCCACACGCCGGCGTCCTGGCCGCTCTCGAGCGCCCACTGGAGGCAGTCCTCGATGACGGGGCAGCGGTGGCAGACCTGCTTGGCCTCGTCGATCTGGAGTAGCGCAGGCCCGGTGTTCCCGATCGGGAAGAAAAGTTCCGGGTCCACGTCACGGCAGGCGGCGTCGTGGCGCCAGTCCATGCGACCACTCCTCGTTGGCGGCCTCGGCTCGAGCTTGTGAATGGTTTCACGAGCCGGGCCATATGTCGGGAGCCGTGCAGCTCCCGGGGTTTGTATATCTATGCAGTGAGTCAGCGCCCCCGCTGGACTCTGCTTGCTGAGCTCTGGGCTTGCTGAGCTCTGGTTCGCGGTCCCGTGTTACCAGAACGCCAGAACGCACCAGTTCACGGCGCATGGCACCGCTCACCCGAACCGGGTTCTAGCCTGTCAAGACGAGCAATCAAACGCAAGACTATTTGGCAAAGGTTCAGCCGGATTTCTATGTCAGATGCCTCACATCTGGCGCTGTTCCAGGTCTGTCAGGCAATTACCCGCAGAACATCGGGAACAGAACGAAATCTGACCGTCTCGTGCTCGCCCATGTACTCCCCATCGGCCTGCAGCGCCACCGGCCTGCTGGCTGAGATCACGAACTCGGGCTGGTCGTGCAGGCTGAGCACGTCGCGCCCGCGGGGCGGGTCCTGGCGGCTGGCGAACATCTGCCGCAGCGCGTTCAGCGTGCCCGCGGTGCGCAGCCGGCGCAGCGCGAACAGGTCGAGACCGGCGTCGAAATCCGCGGCCGGGCTAGGATTGACCGGCCGCCGGCCCAGGTAGGTCCAGGGTGCGGTGTTGGACACGATGCCGAAGAACAGATGACCGACCGGGGGATGGCCGTGGCGCTCCAGGGTCAGCGCCGGGTGCCGCCGGTCGGTGACCGTGTAGAACTGGCGCAGCGCGGTCCACAGGTACAGCCGCGGCGTGACCACCCGGCCGCGGGCCCGCAGGCCCTCGATGACCCGGACTACCTCGGCGTCCAGGCCCAGCCCGGCGTTGAACGTGAAGTACCGGCTGGACCGGCCGCCCGGGTCGATGCGGCCCAGCCCGAGGCACCGTGACCGGCCCGCCTCCAGCGCCTCGATCACCTGCCCGGTCGCGTCCACCGGGTCGGTGGGCAGGCCGAGCGACCGGGTGAACACGTTGGCGTTACCGCCGGGCAGCGCGGCCAGTGCGGGCGGCCGGCCGTTCCCCTCCCGCAGCAGCCCGTTGACCGCCTCGTTGACGGTGCCGTCCCCGCCCAGCGTGAGCACCAGATCGTGACGGCCGGACGCCGCTGCCGCGGCCAGGCTGGCCGCGTGGCCCCGGTAGCGTGTCAGCACGACTTCCAGATCCATCTGGGAGGCGAGGGCGTGCGTGATGACCTCCCGGCGTAGCTGGGTCGTTGAAGTGGCCCACGGGTTGACAATGAGGAGCGCACGCACGCGCTCAGGGTAGCTAGGCACGGAGGATGCTGGAGATGCGGGAGAGGCCGTCGAGCCTGCTTGGTGCGGCGGGGG
>DATCUG010000670.1:0-5270 GCA_036567525.1 Streptosporangiaceae bacterium
GGTCGGTGCTCGGCCACGTCGAGCAGGTGCTGGGCAACTGCCTGGACCGCGGCATCAAGATCGTGAACAACGCCGGCGGGCTCAACCCGGCCGGGCTGGCCGGGCAGCTGGGCCGGCTCGCGGGCAAGCTCGGGCTGCACCCGAAGATCGCCTACGTGACCGGGGACGACCTGCTGCCCGAGCTGGCCGCGCTGCAGGCCGCAGGGCACCCGCTGGCCCACATCGACACCGGCCGGGCACTGGCGCAGGCGCCGGGCAAGCCGGTGACCGCGAACGCCTACCTGGGCGGCTGGGGCATCACGGCGGCGCTGCAGGCCGGCGCGGACATCGTGGTCTGCCCGCGGGTCACCGACGCGTCCCTGGTCACCGGGCCGGCCGCGTGGTGGCACGGCTGGGCACGGGACGACTTCGACGCGCTGGCCGGCGCGCTGGCGGCCGGGCACGTCATCGAGTGCGGGCCGCAGGCGACCGGCGGCAACTACCCGTTCCTGGACGAGATCCCCGACCGCCGCTACCCCGGCTTCCCGATCGCCGAGGTGGCGCACGACGGCAGCAGCGTGATCACCAAGCACGACGGCACCGGCGGCCTGGTCTCCCCCGGCACGGTCACCGCCCAGCTGCTGTACGAGATCGCCGAGCCCGCCTACCGCAACCCGGACGTGATCGCGCACTTCGACACCGTACGGCTGGCCCAGGCCGGCCCGGACCGGGTGGCGATCACCGGCACCCGGGGCAGCCCGCCGCCGCCCGACCTCAAGGTGGCCATCAACTATCTGGGCGGCTACCGGAACACGATGACGCTGGTGCTGACCGGCCTGGACATCGAGGAAAAGGCGGCCTGGGCCGAGCAGGAACTGTTCGGCATTCTGGGCGGGAAGGACAGCTTCGCCGACGTGGACGTGCGGCTGCTCCGCTTCGACCGGCCGGACGCGCCAGCCAACGAGCAGGCCACCGCGCACCTGCGGATCACGGTCAAGGACCCGGACCCGCGCAAGGTCGGCCGCCGGTTTTCCAACGCGACCATGGAACTGGCCCTGGGCGGGTATGCCGGCTTCCACACCACCACGCCGCCCACCCCGGAGAGCGCGTACGGCGTGTACTGGCCCGCCCTGATCCCGGCCCGTGAAGTCGAACACGCGGTCGTGCTGCCCGACGGCACGCGCCAGGTCATCCCCGGGCCTACCGAGACCCAGCGACTCGGTACGGAACGACCGCACACCAGCCCGGCGATCGTGCTGCCCGAGGGGCCCACCATCCGCGCCCCACTGGGACTCGTCTGCGCGGCCCGGTCGGGTGACAAGGGCGGCAACGCCAACGTCGGCGTGTGGACCCGGGACCCAGCCGCGTTCGGCTGGCTGCGGGAGCACCTCAGCGTTGACCGCATCCGCAAGCTGATCCCCGAAGCGGCCGCGCTCCCGGTGCACCGCTACGAGCTGCCCAACCTCAGCGCGATCAACTTCGTCATCGCCGGGATCCTGGGCGACGGCGTCGCTGCCTCGGCCCGGCCCGATCCGCAGGCCAAGGGTCTTGGCGAGTACCTGCGCAGCCGACTTGTCGACATTCCGGCCGAGTTGGTGAAGGAGGCGCCGCGATGAGCGACCTAGCCGCGACGGCGGCCAGCTATACCGTGCGTGACTTGTTCCAGCGGGCGTTCAGTATCTATGGGTCACGGATCGCGGTGACCGCGGAAGAGGGCCAGTGGACCTATGCCGAGCTCGGCGAGCAGGCCGGCCGGCTGGCCGCCGCGCTGCATGGTCTGGGGCTGCGCCAGGGCGAGCGGGTCGCGGTGCTGGCCGAGACCCGGCCGGAGTACGTGACCACATACGCGGCGCTGGCCCAGCTCGGCATCACCGTGCTGACGCTGAACGTCCGGCTGCACCCGGACGAGCTGCGGTACTGCATCGAGACCGGAAAGCCGGCCGCGCTGCTCGCCTCCGGCCCGCTCACCCACCTGGTCCGCGACCTGCGCGGGGCGGGCACGTCGGTCCGCTCGTGGATCTGCTTCGACGGCCCGCAGGACGGGTTCGACGGCTACCCCGAGCTTGTCGCCGCGGCGCATAACGCCCCGCCGAAAGCCGACGTGCGGGCCAGCGACATCCACAACGTGCTGTACACCAGCGGTACCACCGGCCGGCCCAAGGGCGCGATGATCAGCCACGGCGCGGCCGCCATCCGCGGGCTGCGGCTGGCCCAGTGGTTCGGGCTCACCCCGGAGGACGGGTTCATCGGCTGGCTGCCGCTGTTCCACTGCGGCGGGGACGAGTCGCTGTACGCGACGATGCTGTCCGGCGGCACGTTCGGCGCGCTGCGCAAGGCCGACGTGGAAACCATGTTCCGGATGATCGAGCGGGACCGGCTGAGCTGGACGCTGCTGCTGCCCGGGGTGATCACCGACTTCCTGCACCATCCCCGGCGCGGCCACTATGACCTGGCCAGCTTCCGGTTCGCGATCGGCTACGCGAACATGATGCCGAACGTGATCCAGCAACTCACCGCGGCTTGCGGCATCGACTTCTACGACGCGTTCGGGCAGACCGAGAGCAGTTACCTGCTGGCCCACGGGGTGTCGCATCCCGGCCAGGCGCCCAGCCTGCGCAAGCTGCCCAGCCCGCTGCTGGACGTGCGCATCGTGGCCGAGGACCTGACCGAACTGCCGCCCGGCCAGCCCGGCGAGTGTGTGGTCCGCGGCCCGTCGGTGATGTCCGGGTACCTGGATGACCCGGCCGCCACCGAGGCGGCGTTCCGTGGCGGCTGGCTGCACACCGGCGACCTGCTGACCCGGCACGAGGACGGCACGCTGAGCTTCGTGGACCGCAAGAAGTACCTGATCAAGACGGGTGGGGAGAACGTCTACCCGGCCGAGGTGGAGCAGGTCATCGCGGCCCACCCGGCGGTGCAGGAGGTGGCCGTGTTCGGTGTGCCCGACGAGCGCTGGGGCGAGACGGTCAAGGCGGCCGTGGTGCTGCACCCAGGCGCCGAGCTGACCGCGGCCGGGCTGGACGCCTGGTGCCGGGACCGGCTGGCCGGCTACAAGCGGCCCCGGTACATCGCGTTCCTGGCCGCCGCCGAGCTGCCGCGCAGCACCACCGGGAAGGTGCAGCGGCACGAGCTGGCCCGGCGGCCGGCCCGGCCGGAGGAGCGGATATGAGCGACGACATCCTGGCCGAGCGGCGCGGCGCGGTCCGGCTGCTGACCATCAACCGCCCGGCCCGGCGGAACGCGCTGACTCTGCCCGCGGCGGAAAGCCTGCGCGCGGAACTGGCCGCGGCCATCGCCGACGAGCAGACCGGGGCGGTCGTGCTGACTGGCGCGGGCGGGCACTTCTCGGCGGGCGGCGACGGGGCCGAGATCCTGGCCGCGGCCGAAGGCGACCCGGACGCGCCGGCCCGGCTGATGCAGGTCTTCCATCAGCTCGTCGTGACGGTGTGGACCGCGCCGCTGCCAGTCGTGGCGGCCGTGTCCGGTGTCGCCTACGGCGGCGGGTTCAACCTGGCTCTCGCCTGCGACCTGGTGGTGTGCTCCGCGGACACCCGGTTCTGCCAGGTATTCGTGCGCCGTGGCGTGGTGCCCGACCTGGGCGGCGCCTACCTGCTGCCCCGGCTGGTCGGGCTGCAGCGGGCCAAGCAGCTCATGCTGCTCGCCCCGGAGATCGGCGCCGCGTCAGCCCTCCAGCTCGGCCTGGTCAACGCGGTGCTACCGGAGCCGGACACGGCGCTGCAGCACGCGCTCACCCTGGCCACCCAGCTGGCCGCCGGGCACCGTCCCGCGATCGCCCAGGCCAAGACGTTGCTGAACGCCAGTACCGGCGGCAGCCTGTCCGATTCGCTGGAGCTGGAGGCGGGGATCCAGGCCGCGTTGCTGCGATCCGAGCCGGTGCGGCGCAGCTTCGCCGACTTCCTGGCCGGCCGGGACGGCTGATGACCGGGACCGCGGCCCAGGCCCGCGAGCCGGTGCCAACCCGGGAGCCAGGACGCACCCGGGACCCGGCCCGCAAGGAACGCATCCTGGCCGCGGCGGCCGACCTGGTGGCCAGCAACGGGTATCACGCGGTGTCCATGGCCGACATCGGCGCCGCCGCCGGCATCACCGGCTCCGGCATCTACCGGCACTTCGCCAGCAAGTCGGCGCTGCTGGTGGCGCTGTTCGACCAGGCCATCGACGGGCTGTTGCGCGACGAGCGGCAGATCGTGCACGAGGTGCGCGACCTGCGCCGGGCGCTGCTGCTGCTGGTGCAGGGCCAGGTCGAGTTCGTCATCGCCGACCGTGAGCTGGCCATCGTCTACCACAACGAGATCAACAACCTGCCGGCCGGTGACCGCCGCCGGCTGCGCCGCAAGCAGCGCCTCTACCTGGAGGAGTGGGTCCACCTGGTGGATGAGCTGCACGCCGGGCTGACCGACAGCGACGCCCGGGCGCTGGTGCACGCCGCGATCGGCGCCATCCAGTCGGCGCTGTTCCACACCAGCGGGCTGCCCGCCGAGCGGCTGCGCGAGCTGCTCACCAGCTCGGCCGTGGCCATCCTGGGCTGTTCCTAATCGCCGGTTCCTGACGTTGACGGCGCAGCCCGGCGTTTCCCCGCATTTGGGACATCTTAACCAAACCTTTGCTGCCTTGCTCTCATCCTCCGAAGTACGATCGCCGCAGGTAGACGAGGCAGCCCGTCGTGCGTTCTGGGCTGGCCTGCTGTCCTGGTGGCCACCCAGCGCGATCCCCGTTTTACGCATCGGCCAGGAGGTGGGCACCGATGGCTGATCCCAGGTATCCCGTCGTGATCATCGGTGGCGCTTCGGTCGTGACTGCACCCGCGGAGCTCGACACGGCGAACGCCGAGTGGTTCCGGAAGGTACTCCTGCACGCCCTAGAGCACGGGAATGCCGCGGTGGTGGTTTCCATGGCCAGCACTCAGTTCTGCGATTCGGCCGGGGTGAGCGCCCTTGCCTGGGCCCATGGCCACGCGGTGGCACAGGATGCCCAGTTGCTGCTGGTCATCCCCGCCGGCGCCGCCGTGCTCCGCGTCTTCGCTATCGCCGGCCTCGACCGCCTCATCCCCATCTTCGCGGACCTGAACGAGGCCCTGGAACAGGCACAAGCCATCTTTCCCCGCCGCTTGCGACGGCAGGGCATGCCGTCCGCAGAAGCGGGCTTAGCGGTATGGGTTCACCTGGTGGATGAGCTGCACGCCGGGGCTGACCGACAGCGACGCCCGGGCGCTGGTGCACGCCGCGATCGGCGCCATCCAGTCGGCGCTGTTCCACACCAGCGGGCTGCCC
>DATCUG010000671.1:0-3036 GCA_036567525.1 Streptosporangiaceae bacterium
GGCCCGCCCGGCCCGGCCGTCAGCCCCGTCCATCCCGTCCGCCCCGGCCGGCCTGGCCTGCGCGGCCAGCCAGCCGCGCAGCCGGGCGGTGCTCTGCTCGGCTTCCGCGAGCCGCTCGGCGGGCAGCCGGCCGCTGGCCAGCGCCTCCGCCAGCGCCCCGCGGACGGCCAGGTAGCCATCGTGGCCGGTGTCCCGGCCCAGGCAGAGCAGGTCGGTGCCGGCCGCCACCGCGCGGACCGCCGCCTCGGCCAGGCCGTACACCCCGCTCACCGCGCGCATCTCCAGCGCGTCCGAGATGATCACCCCGGTGAAGCCGAGCTCGCCGCGGAGCAGGCCGGCCTGCGCCGCGGCGGACAGCGTGGCGGGCAGGTCCCCGGTCAGCTCGGGCACCCGCAAGTGCCCGGGCATCACCCCGTTCACCCCGGCCGCGATGGCCGCGGCGAACGGCACCAGGTCCCGGCGGCGCAGCGTGTCCAGGCCGGCCTCGACGGTGACCAGGCCGTGGTGGGTGTCCGCGCTGGTGCTGCCGTGCCCGGGGAAATGCTTGGCGCACGCGGCCACCCCGGCCGCCTGCAGCCCGCGGACCGCGGCCGCGGCGTGCCGGGCCACCAGGTCCGGGTCGGAGCCGAACGAGCGGATGCCGATGACCGGGTTGTCCGACGCGGTGTTCACATCGACCGACGGGGCCAGGTCCACGGTGATGCCCAGTTCGGCCAGGTCCTGGCCGAGTGCCTGGTGCACGGCCGCGGTCAGCGCCACGTCGTCCACCGCGCCGAGCGCCGCGTTGCCCGGGTACGGGCTGCCGGTCAGGTGATCGATCCGGGTGACGTCGCCACCCTCCTCGTCGATGGCCACCAGCGGCTGCCCGCCCGCCCGGCGGAGCTGGGCGGTCAGCGCGGCCAGTTGCTCCGGCCCGGCGATGTTCGGGCCGAAGATGGTCACCCCGGCCAGCCCGCGCTCCAGCGCGTCCAGCACCCAGCGCGGCGCGTCATGCCCGGGGAACGGCGGGATCAGGACCGCGTCGGCCAGCCGTTGGAGCACCGGATCTGAGACTCCTGCAGTCACCCCTTCACCGCCCCGGCCACCAGGCCGCCGGTCATCCGGCGCTGCACCAGCAGGAAGAACACCACCACCGGGATGGTGTACAGGGTAGACGCGGCCATGATCGGGCCCCACTGCGCGCCGCCCCGGCCGAAGAAGTAGGTCACGTAGATCGGCAGCGTGTACGTGCCGTGCGCCTGGCCGAGGAACGTCAGCGCCACGATGAACTCGTTGTACGCGGTGATGAACGAGAACACGCTGGTCGCGATCAGCCCGGGCACGACCAGCGGGAACAGGATCCGCCAGAAGACCCGGACGGGCCCGGCGCCGTCCACCGCGGCCGCTTCCTCCAGTTCCCGGGGCACGGTGGCGACGAAGTTGCGCAGCATCCAGATCGACACCGGCAGCGCCTGCGCCGCGTACACCAGGATCAGGCCGGGCAGGCTCTGCAGCAGGTTGAGCCGGTTGAAGTCCAGGAACAGCGCGATGATCAGGGCCTGGCCCGGGATCATCTGCACGATCAGCAGCATGATCAGGTAGGCGGCGCGGAACCGGAACCGGTACCGGGCCACCGCGACCGAGGCGAGCAGCGACACCGCCGAGGCCAGCACGACCGTGGTCAGCGTGACCAGCATGCTGTTCCGGAAGAACAGCCAGTACGACCCGATCCCGGACGCCTGCCCGCTGAACACGGCGTGGAAGTTGCCCAGCGTGGGGTGGGCGGGCCACAGGTGTGGAGTCAGCGAGTAGATCTCCTGCGATGGCTTGAACGCGGTTGTCACCATCCAGAAGATCGGGAACAGCGTGAGCAGCGCGACCAGCACGGCTATGGCGTTCAGCGAAAAAGTCTTGGCGTTGCGGCGGGTCAGCTGGCGCCGGGGGCGCGGCCGGGCCCGTGCTCCGGTCATGGGTGCGGCGGTCATGACAGTGCTCCCTGCCGGACCGAGGCCCGCACGTAGCCGACCGTGATGATGAGCAGGATGACGGTGAGGATGAGGGCCAGCGCGCCGCCCAGCCCGTAGCTGGGCGGGAACGTGAACGCCTTGTCGTACAGGTACAGCGACAGGTTGTACTCGTCCCGGTTACCAAGACTGCCGGTGAGCAGGTAGGTCTGGGTGAACACGTTGAAGTCCCAGATCACCGAGAACAGCAGCAGCACCAGGAAAATCGGTTTGAGCAGCGGGTAGGTGACCTTCCAGAAGGCCTGCCAGGCGCCGGCGCCGTCCACCCGGGCCGCCTCGAGCAGCTCGGCCGGCACTGTCTTGAGCCCGGCCAGCACGGCCACCGCCACGAACGGGAAGGCCTGCCACACGACCAGCAGCGTGGCCACCGTGTAGGCGGGCAGCGCACCGCTGGTCGTCCAGTTGTAGCCGGCCCAGTCGGTGCTGCCCACCAGCCAGTGCGGCAGCCGGGCCAGGCTCCAGTCGACCAGGCCCCCATCCGGATTGAACAGCCAGTAGAACAGCACGCTGGCCGACACCGGTGGGGTAGCCCAGGCCATCAGGGCGGCCGTGCTGACCAGGGCCGCCATCAGCCGGCCAAGCCGGTTCAGCAGCAGGCCGATCAGCGTCCCGGTGAGCAGCGTGAGCGTGACCGAGGCCGCCGCGAACAGCACGGTGATGCGCAGGGCCAGCCAGAACTCGGGGTCGGTGAACGTGGTGGTGAAGTTGCTCAGCCCGATCCACTGGGTGGGCGCGGCACCGTCGGTCTGCGGCAGCCCGTAGTTCTGGAATGAGTACAGCGCCACCTGCACCACCGGCCACAGCAGGACCAGGGCGATCGCGGCCACCGAGGGCAGCAGCAGCAGGTAGGGCGCCAGCCGGTAGCGGCGGATCAGCGCGGCCGCCTGGGTGGCCCGGCCACCCCGGCGCCCCGGCGGCCGGGACGTGCGGGCGGCCCGCGCGGGCGGCTGGCTGGTGACGGTTTCGACCATGGTTCGCGGCCCTCTCCTCGGCTGGAGGCCCGGCCGGCCGGCGCCGAGGGAAGCGCCGGCCG
>DATCUG010000672.1:0-5477 GCA_036567525.1 Streptosporangiaceae bacterium
GCCGGGACAATCGGGGGTGGTCAGCCGTTCTCGTTACCGGTGTTGAGCACGTTCTGCAGTTCGGTGTTGGCCTTGGCCACCGTGGAGCTGAAGTTCGCGCCCTTCATCAGCGCCTTCATCATGGTCGGGATGATGGCGTCGGTCGCGTCCGCGGTCGCCCAGTTCTTCGAGTTCAGCGGGGAGATCTGGGTGTAGGCGGCCGCCTTGGCGAAGCCGGCCATCACCGGGTTGCCGGCGTACGCGCCGCCCTTGAGCTGCGCGGTGAACTCGGGGAAGAAGCCCTGCGAGTTGGCGAACGTGGTCGCGTTGGACGGGCTGTCCATCACCGAGATCAGGTCCCAGTCGGCCTGCTTGTAGTTGCTCTTGGCCCAGACGCCGAGGTCCGAGCCGCCGGAGAAGGCCGGGGCCGGGTTGGGCCCGTTCTCGCTCGGGATCGGGAACGAGGCCCAGTCGGACGCGTACTTCTTGCTCACCGCGGTCAGCTCGGACTGGGCCCACGGCCCGTCGATGTACATGTCCAGCTTGCCCAGGGCGAAGTCCTCGTTGGAGCCGCCCGAGGTGGCGCCGGGCGCGCCCAGCTCGGTCTGGCCGATGTACTTGGACGGCGAGACCTTCTGGGTCAGGTACAGGTCGGCGTAGAACTTGATGCCCGCCTCGGCCTGCGGGGAGGTCAGCTGGGCCGTCCACTTGCCGCCGCTCTCGGTGGCCACCTGGCCGCCCGCGCCCCAGATGAAGCTGACGATCGCGTTGGTGTAGTTGCTCGGCGCACCCAGGCCAGACGTGCCCGGGAACTTCTTCTGCAGCAGCTTGGCGTCGCTGACCAGCTCGGCCCAGGTGGACGGCGGCGTGCTGATGCCGGCCTTGGCGAACTCGTCCTTGCGGTACCAGATGCCGCGCACGCCGCCGAACCACGGCACCGCGTAGTTCTGCCCGTTCACCGTGTCGTTGGCCAGGTTGCCGGAGATGATGCCGGACCCGTAGGACCACGCCTTCACGTCGCTGGTCACGTCGGCCAGCCCGCCCTGGGTGGCGATCCCCGGGGTGTCGGTGTTGCCCAGCTCGGTGATGTCCGGGCCGCCCTTGCCGCTGGACAGCGCGTTGGTCCAGTCGGTGACCCGGCTGGTCCACGGGATCCAGTCCACGGTCACCTTGGTGTTCTTGTACTGCGGGTACTTCTTGTGGAACTGGGCGACGACCCCGTTCATCCAGGTGACCTGGGACGGCACCGACGCGCCCATGCGCCAGACGACGAGCTTGCTAGGAACCGCGGCCGAGCCGCCGGATGAGCTGCCGCTCCCTGAGCCGCAGCCCGCCGCCGCCCCGGCGAGTATGGCGGCCGCGCCAAACGCTGCGGCCGATCTGGTCAACTTCACTGCTGGATCTCCCTTCCGGCTTCGACCCTGAGCACTTCTCCAGCTACGTGGTGGTCTCAGGGCGCTCCGCCGCCGTCGGCCGTCTAGGCTGGCGGTTATCTGGGGTCGACCCTGAGGGAACTCTGCGCTGAAACTAACAGTAAAGTTTCCTATTAGATAGACCCTGTTGCCAGATTGAGACAGAATTGCGCCCAGATGGCTGATCAAGCCCCGGTCGGTGCTGGGGGACTGTCACAGAGGCGAGGAGAGGCATGGAACAACGGCCCGGCACACCGCGGCTGCTGCGCGAGCTCAACGACCGCGCGGCGCTGGAGCTGCTGCTGGCCAGCGGCCCGATGACCCGGGCCCAGATCGGCGAGCGGACCGGGCTGTCCAAGGTGACCGCGTCGCAGCTGCTGGCCCGGCTGGAAGGACGCGGCCTGGTGGCCACGGTCGGCGAGCAGGCCGGCGGCCGCGGGCCGAACGCGGCGCTGTACGCGGTCGTGCCCTCCAGCGCCTACGTGGCCGGGCTGCACGTGGAGCAGGACGAGGTCAGTGCCGGGGTGGCCGACATCACCGGCCAGGTGGTCACCCAGGTCAGCGTGGACCCGAACGGGACCAGCAACCCGGTCGAGCTGGTCCGCGGCGCGGTGGCCACCGCGTGCAGCTCGGCCGGGGTAGAGATATCGCAGCTCAGCGCGCTGGTCATCGGCACCCCGGGAGTGCTCGATCCGCGCACCGGCGACCCCTGGCTGGCGGTCAACCTGCCCGCCTGGCACGAGGGGGTGCTGGACGCGCTGCGCACCGACCTGGGCCAGCCGGTGACGATCGAGAACGACGTGAACCTGGCCGCGCTGGCCGAGCGCGCGGTCGGGGTGGCCGAAGGCGCCGACGACTTCGTGCTGATGTGGATCGGGGTCGGCCTGGGACTGGCCACCATCATCGGCGGGAAAGTGCACCGCGGGGTGGCCGGCGCGGCCGGTGAGATCGGCTACCTGCCGGTGCCCGGCGTGCCGCTGCCGCAGGACATCGGGCACCCGGCCACCGGCGCGTTCCAGTCCCTGGTCGGCGCGCAGGCGCTGCGCCCGGTGGCGGCCGGGTACGGTTTCGCCGCGCCCACCGCGTCGGCCGCGGTGCGGGCGGCGGTGACCGCGGCCGAGGCCGGCGATGAGCGGGGCAGCGCGTTCCTCACCGAGCTGGCCGGCCGGGTGGCCACCGGCGCGGCCGCGATCTGCGTGGTGCTCGACCCCGGCCTGGTCGTGCTGGGCGGCGAGGTCGGGCTGGCCGGCGGTACCGCGCTGGCCAGCCGGGTCGCCGCCGAGGTGGGCCGGATCTGCCCGGCCCGGCCGACCGTGGTGCCGACCGGGGTGACCGGCCGGCCGGTGCTGCGCGGCGCCATCCTGGCCGCGGTCGAGCAGGCCCGTGCGGGCCTGCTCGCCTCGGTCGCCAATTCCTAGGCCCCGGCCAGGATCAGATACTTGGCCGGTAGCAGGCGGAACGTGGCCGGGATGGGTGCGCGCCTGATGACGGCGTGCAGCATGGCCAGGTTCGCCTTGGTCGGCGGCAGGAACCAGAAGTCCGTGACCAGCTGGTGTCCCCGGTTGGGCCCGGTCAAGAATGTCGCGCTCAACCGCACCGGCAGGTAGGTGACGGGGTTGACCCAGAGCGTTACCCGGAATCCGTAGTACCGCGGCTTGCCGGCGAGCTTCATGGCGTCCACGCCGTCCACGTACTGCCGCCCACTCAGGTGGAATATCCCGCAGGACAGGGTCTTGGCGATGCTGGCGCGCCAGCTCGGGTACTGGGACGGGAAGGTCTGGCAGGTCGGCTTGGAAGCCGGGCCGGATATGCCGCCGAGGACGCTGCGCCAGCGGACGTGCACCGGATACGCCGCCCCATAGTTTCCCGGCACCTGCTTGCCCGAGCGGAGTCTGATGGGGCCGTCGGCGTTGACGAAGACCAGCCGGCGTGCAGCGGAGAAGCCTTCCTGCAAGAACAGGCCGTGATACTGCCATGACATCAGGTGCTGCGCGATCACCGCGGCGTGTGCGCCCGGCAGCGGCTGGGTGGGGCCGGAATTGGGCAGGACTCCCTGCGGGCCGAGCACGGTCAGCCCGAACGGGATGGTAAGGCCGGTCCTCCGGGTCACCTGAATGGCCTTGCCCTGGTCGACTGCGGCGGTCAGCGCCCGCTCGGTCCGGGTGATCACGTCGGCGACGGCCTGGGTTTGCACCGGGGCGTTGCCCGGCTGCTTCCCGGTGGCGGCCAGGCCGACGGTGACGGCAACGGCCGCCGCGGCTACCGCGGTGCCGGCCGCGATGGTGGCGCGGACCCTGATCTGGCGCTGCCGGTTGTGCTGCTGGGCCCGGCGGACCAGCCCGTCCGGCACGCTCGCGCCGTCCGTCAGCCGGTCCAGGCCCTCCCGCAGCAGATCTTGCAGATTGGTGCTCATGACGTTCCCTCCGCCAGTTCAAAACCCTGCTCGGTGCCGCTCCCGGCCATGTCACGCAGCTGCCGCAGCCCCCGTGACGCGGCAGATTTGACGGTGCCTTCCGAGCAGCCGAGCAGCGCCGCTGTTTCCGCCTCGGTGCGCTGCTCCCAGTACCGGAGCACGATCACCGCGCGCTGCCGGGGCGGCAACTGGCGCAGCAGGCGGACCAGCGCGTCACGCAGGTCGACCACGTCGGCGCCGTGGCTGGCCTGCACGCTGGCCTGGCTGCTGGCCTGCGCGCGCAGCAGCGGCAGCCGCTCCCGCCACCGGCCGCGGCGCCGCCAGCCATCCGCGGCCAGGTTGTACAGCACCTGGCGCAGGTAGCCCTCGGTGTCGGCGGTGACCTGCCGGGGTTTCCTGAGCACCCGCTCCAGGGCGGCCTGCAGCAGGTCTTCGCCGGCGTCCCGTCCGCCGGCCAGCGCGATGGCCACCCGCATCAGCTGGGGGCCGCGTTCGTCGAGTAACCGCTCCAGGGCGGCACCGGTTGGCGTGCCGTTCATCGCATCGCCTCCTTTGTCGCCCGCCCATGACGAACGAGCGGGCATGAGGGTTGCCTGGGTGTTACTCCTTCACCCGGCCAGCACGGTTTCACCCGGCCAGCACGGTGATGAAGTCGCGGGTCCAGCCGGCCAGGTACTGGCCGGGCGGGCGGACCTGGCCGGGAATGGCGGCCCGTAGCTGCCGGTGCCGGCGCCCCATGATGTCAAGTTGCACCCACTCCGGGTTGATGTCGAGTTCCATGGCCGTGCGGGCGCCCGCGTGCACCAGCGCGGCGGCCAGGTCGGCCGGGGCCGTGGACATGCTGCCCGCGTAGACGAGCTGGCCGGCCGCGTTCTCGCCCAGCGCGCTGCGCGCCACGTACTCGCCGCCGCCCAGGGTGGCGCCCCACCGTCTCCAGTTCCCGGTGGCCGGGCTGGTCCGGCCATGCCTGACCAGCGGCGGCAGGTTCTGCCGGACGCTGTACACCGGCTCGTGCGGCCGCGGCAGGCCCGCGCCCCACACCCCGATCCGGGCCGTCCCGGTGCGGTCGATGACCAGGCTGGCCAGCCCGGGTTTGAGCGGGCTGATCACATGCCCCTCCTGCTCGTAACCGCCTGCGCCCGCGGCCAGCAGGAAACCGCCGTTGAACGCGGCGACCAGGCGGCGGTACTCGGCGTGGCCGATGGCCGGCCCGGCATGCACCAGGGGCAGGGCCGCCGGGCCCGGATCCACGCTGCCGCAGTGCAGCCGGTACCGCACCGGGCCGGTGAACCGGGCCAGGGTGACCAGGGTCCCGTCCGCGGCCCGGAACGAGGAGACGACCACCCGGGGCCGGGGACTGGCCGCCCGGGTGCTGGACGGCCCGGTGCCGGATGGCCGGGTGCTGGATGGGGCGCTGGTCCCCGGGATCGGGCTGCTGGTGGGAGCGGCCGTACTGGGCCCGGCCGCCGGCGTCCCGGTGGCGCAACCCGCCAGCGCCAGCAGGGCCACAGCCCCCCATCCGCACGCGACAGCACGCATGAACCTAGGGTGCCTGCCTGCTTCCTAAGAGCACGTCTGCGTCCTGCTCAGCCGAAGCAAAGAATCCGGTATCACCGCGCCAAAGGGGCGCGCCGTCGGCTGGACAGTGAAGGGGATGGGGAGGCGGGCGGGCC
>DATCUG010000673.1:0-2766 GCA_036567525.1 Streptosporangiaceae bacterium
TCCGGCGGCGGCGCGCCCGGGCCGGCCGTGGGCTACCGCCAGTCCGGCGGCGCATTCACGGTGACCGGGACCGGGGACATCGCGCCCTCCGAGCCGGGGCCTGCGGGTCTCGGCACCACCGTGGCGCAGCCCCTGATCGGCACGTTCGCCGCACTGATCGCCATGGTCATCGTCGGCGTCATGTTCAGCACGGCCGAGTACCGGCGCGGCCTGATCCGCACCACGCTGGCCGCCACGCCGCGCCGCGGCCGGGTGCTGGCGGCCAAGGCCACCGTGCTGGCCGCGGTCACGTTCCTGGCTGGGCTGATCGCCGCCACGGTCGTGGTCACGCTGGGCGTGCGGGTGCTGCGCGGCAGCGGGGTCTACGTCTGGCCGCTGTCCGTGGCCACCGAACTGCGGGTGATCGCGGGAACCGCGGCGCTGCTCGCGCTGGCGGCCGTGCTCGGGCTGGCCATCGGCACCATGCTGCGGCGCAGCGCGGTCGCGGTGGCCACCGGCATCGTGGTCGTGGTGCTGCCCTACCTGCTCGCGGTGGTCATCCCGGTACTGCCCGCGGCGGCCACCGGGTGGCTGCTCCGGCTCACCCCGGCGGCCGCGTTCGCGATCCAGCAGACTGTGCCGCAGTACCCCCAGGTGGACAATGTGTACTCGCCGGTCTTCGGCTACTACCCGCTGCCGCCGTGGGCCGGTTTCGCCGTGCTGTGCGCCTGGGCCGCGCTCGCCCTGGCCGTGGCCACCCTCCTGCTGAATAAGCGTGACGCATGAGTTACCTCCACACCGAGTGGACCAAGCTGCGCACGCTGCCGGGCACGGTCTGGCTGCTGCTGGGCATCGTCGCGGCCACGGTGGCGGTGAGCGTCATGACCGCGGCCGGGGCCAGCTGCCCAGTGGCTGGCTGCAGTCAGGACCCGGCCCGGATGAGCCTGGCCGGGGTGGACCTCGGCCAGGCCGTGGTCGCGGTGCTGGCCGTGCTGATCATCAGCGGCGAATACAGTTCCGGCACGATGGCGGTCACGCTGACCGCGATGCCCCGCCGGGCGGGCGTGCTGGCGGCCAAGGCCGCCGTGCTGGCCGGCCTGGTGCTGGTCACCGGCAGCCTGGCCGTGGCCGGGTCGCTGCTGGCCGGGCGGCTCATCCTGCCCGGCCACGGCTTCACCGCGGGCCACGGTTTCGGGCCCCTGTCGCTGGCTGACGGGCCGGTGCTGCGCGCCGCCGCCGGCTCGGTGCTGTACCTGGCCCTGATCGGGCTGCTCAGCCTGGGCGTGGCCACCGTGGTCCGGGACTCGGCCGCGGCCATCGGGGTGGCCCTCGGCCTGATCTACCTGTTCCCGGTGGTGGCCGCGGCGGCTGACCCGTCCTGGCAGCGTCACCTGGAGCAGGCCGGGCCGATGAGCGCCGGGCTGGATATCCAGGCCACCACCGGGCTGCACAGCCTGCCGCTCAGTCCGTGGGCCGGGCTGGGTGTGCTGGCCGCCTGGGCCGCCGCCGGGCTGCTGGCCGGCGCGCTGGCCCTGCGCTGGCGCGACGCATGACCGGCCAGCCGAGCCGATACCGGCCAGCGCCATTCAGCTCTTGATCCAGCGGCTCTGGTGCGCAAGTATTTGACTATGTCAAAGACATACTTGCCTGCGTCAGGTATCGCGGCGGCCGACGGCGTCACCCCGGGACGGATCAGCGCGGTACGGGAGTTCAACCGGGTGTACACGAACCTGATCGGCCTGCTGCGTGGCAGCTATCTCGACTCGCCCTACTCGCTGACCGAGGCCCGGGTGCTGTTCGAGCTGGCCCACGGCACCGAGTGCGAGATCAGCGCGCTGCGCAGCTCGCTGGACATCGACGCCGGCTACCTGAGCCGGATCCTGGCCCGGCTGGAGGGCGACGGGCTGATCACCCGGGAGAAGTCCGCGGCCGACGCGCGCCGCCGGGTCATCGCGCTGACCAGCCGGGGGCGGGAGGTCTTCGCCGACCTGGACCAGCGCTCGGCGGCTGGCATTGCCGGGCTGCTCGGCCGGCTCACCGAACCGCAGCAGCAGCGGCTCACTACGGCGATGGGCACGATCCGGGACATCGTGACGGCCGGCCCGCCCGCGGCGTTCGTGCTCCGCGCTCCGCAGCCCGGGGATCTCGGCTGGGTCATCCAGCGCAACGCCGCGCTGTACGCGCAGGAGTACGGCTGGGACGCGAGTTACGAGGCGCTGGTCGCCCAGATCGTGGCCGACTACGCGGGCCGTGACGACCCGGGCGAGGCGGGCTGGATCGCGGAACTGGACGGCAGCCCGGTCGGGTGCGTGTTCTGCATGCGCAAGTCGGAGTCGACCGCGCAGTTGCGGCTGCTGCTGGTCGAGCCGCGGGCCCGGGGCCGCGGCCTGGGTGAGCGGCTGGTCGCCGAGTGCCTGTCCTTCGCCCGCCAGGCGGGTTACGCCGAGATCGTGCTGTGGACCAACGACGTCCTGGCCGCGGCCCGGCGCATCTACCAGCGGGCCGGTTTCGAGCTGGTGGACTCGGGCCGGCATCACAGCTTCGGGCACGACCTGGTCGGGCAGAACTGGCGGCTCGCGCTGGACTAACGGCCGCGGGCCCGGCTGACGGCGGCGGCCCGGCTGAGGGGGCCCGGCTGACGGCACCCGTTGGCCGGGCTGGCCGCCGGCGGGGACTAGCATCGTCCTCGGCCCAGGAGCTAGACAGCAGAGCAGAGGACCGTGCCGGAAACCGAACTCACCGTGCCGCTGACCGCGGCCGTGACCGCGGCCGCCGGCGGGCGCGCCC
>DATCUG010000674.1:0-2848 GCA_036567525.1 Streptosporangiaceae bacterium
CCGGCCGCGGCCCGGCCGGCGGCGCCGCGTTGACGATCTCCAGCTCAAGCTGGCCAGCGGCGTAGTCCAGGATCACCGTGGTGGCCGCCCGCGGCGCGTGCCGGGCCACGTTGGCCAGCGCCTCCTGGATGATCCGGTAGCCGGACAGGGACACCCCCGCCGGCAGCGGCCGGGGCGGGCCGGTGACGGCCAGCTGCACCGGGTGGCCGGCCGCGCGGCTGGCCGCCAGCAGGCCGTCCAGCTCGGCCAGGGTGGGCGTGGCCGCCCGGGGCGGGCTGGCGTCGGCTTCCCGGCGCAGCGCGCCGAGCAGGTGGTTGAGCTCGGCCAGCGCCTCACGGGACAGCTGTTCCACGGTGCCTATCACTGGGCCGAGCACCGGATCGGCGGCCCCGGCCGCGGTCAGCCGGGCCGCGCCGGCCTGCACCGCGATGGCCGACAGCTGATGCGCCACCACATCGTGCAGTTCCCGGGCGATCCGGGTGCGCTCGGCCTGGTGCGCCGCCTCCACCGCGGCGGCCGACTCGGCCCGGCGGGCACTGGCCGCGTCGCCCAGCACGAACGCCGCGCCGAGCAGGGCGAGCGGGGCGCCTGCCATCCGGGTGGTGCCGCCGCTGGTGGCCACCACGAACAGCGCCCCGGCCAGCGCGGCCCAGCCGAGCCAGCGCGCGTACCGCCGCCCCGCCCGCCCGTAGCTGCCCAGGCCGTAGGCGGCGACGAGCACGGCCGCGAACGAGGAGATCAGGTCGTGGTGCAGCGTGGCGCGGACCGCCAGCACCCCGGCGGCCAGCGCGAGCACGGTGACCGGGGCCTGCCGCCGCCAGCAGAACGGGACCGACATGGCCAGCGTGAGGGCGAGCGCGCCGAGTACCGGCCCGGTGGCGCCAGCGTGGCCGGGCGGCTCCCACCACCACGGCACGTCGGGCAGCCCCCACAGCAGCAGGCCGCATGCGATGACCAGGTCGCTACGGCGGAACCGGTGCAGCATGCCCATGACCGAACTGTACGGCCGGGTCACCCGGTGCTCACCCGCTCACGTCGGCCCGGGCGAAGATCCGCACTGTCACGGCCAGGCAGACGGCCAGCAGGCCGAGCAGGCCCGCCAGGCCGGCCAGCTGGCCCGGCGCGCCGCCGCTGGCGCTGATGAACCGGGACCAGAAGTTGGTCGGCAGGGACGTCACCGAGCCCAGCCCGGCTGGGAAGCGCATCCAGCTCTGCACCCAGGTGGCCGGGCTCCACCGGCCCACGCCGGGCCAGGACGCGGCCAGCAGCATGCCGATGAAGATCCCCGCCGTGCTGGCCATGGTGCCGATCGTGTTCCGGGTCAGGGTCGCGCTCAGCAGGCCGATGGCCGCGAACATGGCCAGCACCAGCAGGGCCCGGCCAAGCTGGGACAGGGCCAGCGCCGCCGCCTGGGACAGCGGCTGGTGCGCCGCGGGCAGGTGATCCAGCCGGCTGAGCACCGGCCCCGCGGCGGCCAGCGCCAGCCAGCACGCGGCCAGCAGGGCCACTCCGGCCAGCCACAGGCTGGCCAGCTTGGCGGCCAGCACGGCCCAGCGCCGGCCGTGCTGGGTGAGCAGGGTCTTCATCGTCCGGCCGGACCATTCCCCGCCGATGTGCCCGCCGGCCAGCAGCGCGATGGCCAGCGCCCCGGGCAGCGAGGCCAGCAGGCCGGCCGCCTCCGCCCCGGCCGCCACCGGGCTGAGCTGCCTGGCCACCGCGGCCGCGCCCGCGCTGCCCATGGCGTTGTGCGCGCCGCCCACGGCCAGCAGCACGCAGAACACGATGGCCGCGCCGGCCACCGCCCAGCTCAGTGGCCGCCGCAGCTTGCCCAGTTCAGCGCGGAGCAGGCGCATCGGCCGTCTCCCCGGGGCTGGCGCTGGCGGGGCCGGCGTCGGCGCCGGTCAGGGCCAGGAACGTCTCCTCCAGGCCGGTCCGCTCGATGCTGATCTGCTCGGCCCAGATCCCGCCGCGGCCCAGCGCCTCGTTGACCTGGCGGCCATCCGCCGTATCGACCAGCAGCGCACCGGGGCCGTCGGCCCGGGCCGGCCAGCTAGCCAGCAGCCGCTGCGCGGCCGGCTGGTCCGCCGGGCGGACCACCACCCGGACCTGGGCCCGCCCGGCGGTCAGCCTGGTGATCGGGCCCTGCTCAACCAGCCGGCCGTCGTGCAGCACCGCGACCTGGTCGCAGACCTGCGCCACGTCGGCCAGCAGGTGACTGGACAGGAACACGGTCGTCCCGCCGTCCGCCAGCGAGCGCAGCAGGCCGCGGAATTCCCTGCTCCCGGCCGGGTCCATGCCGTTGGCCGGCTCGTCGAGCAGCAGCAGCGGCGGCTGCCGGAGCAGCGCCGCGGCCAGGCCGAGCCGCTGCCGCCTGCCCTGGGAGTACGTCTTGACCTTGTGCCCGGCGACCTCATCCAGGCCGGCCCGGCGCAGCGCGGCGGTCACCGGCCCGGGGCGGGCGGCCGGCAGCGGCGGGCCGCTCCGGGCCAGGATCTCCAGATTTCGCCGGCCGGTCAGCCACGGATAGAACGCCGGTTCCTCGATCATGGCGCCGACCCGGGCCAGGCCGCCCGGATCCGGCACCCGGCGGCCGTTCAGCCAGGCCCGGCCGGATGTCGGCCGGATCAGCCCGAGCAGCATGCGCATCGTGGTGGTCTTCCCGGCGCCGTTCCGGCCGAGGAAACCGAACACCTGGCCGTCCTGGACGGACAGGTCCAGGCCGGCCACCGCGACCGTGTGCCGGTACCGCTTGGTCAGGCCCTCGCATCTGATGACGTCGCTCACCCGGCTGACGATAGGAGCCGCCGCGGCGGCTGTCGTCAGCGCCAGGACGAACGTGGCCTCGTCG
>DATCUG010000675.1:0-6913 GCA_036567525.1 Streptosporangiaceae bacterium
GCCGCGTGCAGCGTGCCCTGGATCTCCACCACCCGCCGGTCAATGATCTTCACCAGGTAGACGAGCAGGCTGAGCAGGGCCGCGACCGCCACCACCACGACGAAGCCGAGGATGATCGCGGTTGTCCACAGGGTGTGCTCAGTGGAGGACATGGCCACCAGGTGCGGCTCCATGGCTAACCTCCCAGCCGGGCGCGGCCGCGCTGCAGCCCGCCGATGATGATCGTGGCGTGCTCGATCGTGGTGCGCAGCGCGGCCAGCGGGGCCGTGTTGTGCACCGCGTCGGTCAGCGCAGCGTTGATTTTGGGTGCCTCGTTGCCGATGGACCGGGCCAGCAGCAGGATCGGCACCACCAGGGCCACCACGACCAGCACCACGATGATGCCGATGGTGTAGCCGATCACCCAGCCGGTGGTGGACGTCCCGGCGGCCAGCACCGTGCCGTGTATCTCCATCCCGCTCACACCGTTTCGCAGAAGTCGCGGACAGGCTTGAGGCTGGCGTTCACCGACGTCAGCCGGTCCGGGACAGTACTGGTCAGCTCGGCCACGGCCTGCACGCCGCCGGTCACCCCGGCCAGCGAGGCGCGGATGGCGCGCAGGTGGAAGATCACCCGCAGCAGGCCGACCGCGGTGATCGCGATGATCACGGCCGCGACGATGATCGTGAACCAGGCAGCTGCTGGCATTAGCTCCCACCTCCAAGCAGTTTCGCGACCGAACCCGCGTACCGGACCGCGCCGACCGACACCTGATGCACGGTGGCGTCGGTGGTGGCCAGCCCGTCCGGCACGCCCTGCAGCTCACCGACCAGCGCGCCGCCGCCGGCCAGGATGTTGTCGCACGCGCCGCGGATCCGCTCCAGCGCGGCCAGCACCCGGTTCAGCAGGAAGATCACGACAGGCAGCACCACGACCAGCAGCACCACGTTGCCGATCCACCACAAGACCATGATTCGTCTCCTCAGCTCGTCGGCTGGTACGGGGCGAAGAACCGGCGGAACACCCGGCTCAGCGCCATGACGGCGGCCCGCAGGCCAAGGGTGAGACCACTCGCCGAGGTGGCCGCGGCCGCGGCGATCTGCTCGGCGGACTCACCCCGGTCCATCCGCTCGATCCGGTCCTGCATCCGGGCCGAGAAGTCCCGCATCAGCACCGACGTGACGTCCGAGATCATGCCGCGGCCGTACTGCGCGGCAGCGCCAGACAGCTGCAGGTCCTGGGCCACGGCCACCTTGGTGCCCTGGCCAGCCCGGGTCAGCGTCGCGGTGATGTCCATGCTGGCCTGGCCGCGGCCCTTGGCCTCGGCGCCGGTGGCGTGCACCACCAGCCGCCTGGCCGCTTCGTCCCGCTCGGTGATCTGGGCCGTGCCGCCGAAGTTCAGCCGCACCGGCCCCATCCGCACCGCCACCCGGCCCTGGTACGTGTCGTTGCCCAGATCCTCGGTCAGTTCTGCGCCGGGCAGGCACGCGGCTACTTGCGGGATGTTCTGGAAGAACGCCCATACCTTGTCCACCGGCTGGGCCACCTCGAAGTCGTTAGTGATCAGCATCGGGTCTCCGTCGTCAGGTACGCAGCCGGGTCACGCTCGAAGGACTGGTGGCAGCCTGCGCTGCAGAAGTAGTAGGTAACCCCGTCGTGCCGCAGCGGGTGCGCGGCCGGCCCTGGGGTCACGGTCATCCCGCACACCGGGTCGGTAACCGCCGCGGCCGGTGCGCTGGCCGCGGTGGCCGCACCCGGCCGCCGCAGCGCGCCGGACGCGCGCAACTGGACCAGCTCGGCCAGGATGGCCACCGCAATCTCCCGGTGCGTGGTGTGCCCGAGGTCCAGGCCGGCCGGCACGTGCACCCGGTCCAGCTGATCCTGCGGCACGCCCCGGTCGGCCAGGTAGCCGAGCACCGCCCGGCCGCGCTTGGCCGAGCCGACCAGGCCCAGGTAGGCGGGCCGGGCGGCAGCCGCCTGCTCGACGGCTTCCTCGTCGCCGTGCCCCTGGGTGGCTACCACCACCATCGAGGCCTCGTCGGCGTCGGCCGCGGCGAACTCGGCGCCGTCCCGTGGCGTGACCCGCCAGCCGAGCGCCTGGGCCAGGCCGGCCAGGGTCTCGGCCATCGGCGACCGGCCCACGATGACCAGGTGCGGCGCGGGCAGCACCGGCTCGATGTACACCTCCAGCGCGCCCTCGCTCTGGCAGGAGATGGGCACCAGCGTCATCCCTTCCGGCACCTCCCGGCGGCCGAACTGCTCGGGCGCGCCGAGCAGCAGCAGCCGGGGCACGCCTTCGGCGATCACCTCGCGGGCTTCCCGGATCACGGCTGGCTCGGCGCACGCACCGCCGATCCAGCCGTGCAGATCACCGGACTCGGTGATGATGGCCCGCGCACCCTGCTGGCCGGATGACGGGCCCTGCCGCCATACCACGGTGGCCAGCGCGAACGGCTGCCCGCGCCGGGTCAGCTCCCCGGCCTCCTCCAGTACGCCATGCACCGGCTGCTCCCCTCAGTCCGTCTTGACCGGTGGTGCGCCGGACACGTCGTGCCGCGCGGTGATGGCCTCCCAGACCCGGTCCGGCAGCAGCGGCATGTCGATGTTCCGCACCCCGGTGCCAGTCAGCGCGTCGATGACCGCGTTCACGAACGCGGCCGGGCCGCCGACCGCGGCGCACTCGCCGATGCCCTTGGCCCCAATCGGGTGGTGCGGGCACGGTGTGACCACTTCGCTGTGCAGCTCGAACCCGGGCGTCTCCCACGCGGTCGGGAGCAGGTAGTCCATGTAGTTCGCGCCGACGCAGTTGCCGTCCGCGTCGAACGTGATGAACTGCATGTTCGACATCGCGTAGGCCTCGGTCAGCCCGCCCATGATCTGGCCCTCGACGATCATCGGGTTGATCCGCACCCCGCAGTCGTCCACCGCCACCATGTTCAGCACGTCCCACACCCCGGTCTCCGGGTCCACCTCGACGGTGACGATGTACACCGCGAACGGCCAGGTCAGGTTGGGCGGGTCGTAGTAGGCGGTGTTCTCCAGGCCGGGCTCCATGCCGTCCGGCATGTTGCTGTACGCGGCCATCGCGCACTCCTGGATGGTCACCCCGCGGTCCGGGGCGCTGCGCACGTAGAACCGGCCCAGCTCCCACTCGATGTCCTCCTCGGACACCTCGAGCAGGTGCGCGGCCAGCCGCCGCGCCTTGGCCCGGATCTTCCGTGCCACCATGGCCACGGCCGCGCCGGCCACCGGCGTGCTGCGCGACGCGTAGGTGCCCATGCCGAACGGCGCGGTATCCGTGTCGCCCTCCTCGACCACCACGTCCTCGGCCGGGATGCCCAGCTCGTGCGCGACGATCTGGGCCCACGTCGTCTCGTGCCCCTGGCCCTGGGTCTTGGCCCCGGTCCGCAGGATGGCCTTGCCGGTCATGTGCACCTTGAGGTCGGCCGAGTCGAACATCTTGATGCCGAGGATGTCGTACTCGCGGCTGTTGCCCGCGCCGAGCGGCTCGGTCATGGTCGAGATGCCCAGGCCGAGCAGCCGCCCCCGGGCCCGCGCTTCCTCCTGCTGCTTACGGAAGTCCGCGTAGCCGATCGCCCGCAGGCCCACGTCCAGGCACTTGGCGTACTGGCCGGAGTCGGTCAGGAAGCCGAACGGGGTGCGGTGCGGGAAGTCCTCGTCGGCGACGAAGTTCATCCGGCGGAACTCGGCCTGGTCCATGCCCAGGTCGTCGGCGGCCGCCTGCATCATCCGTTCCTGGAAGAACATCGCCTCGGTGACCCGGAACGAGCACCGGTAGGCCACCCCGCCGGGGGCCTTGTTGGTGTAGACGCCGCGCGCGGTCAGGTGGGCCACCGGAATGTCGTAGGCGGCGAACGCCGAGTGCATCAGGCCGATCTTGAACTTGCTCGGCTGGGCGTCGGAGAAGAACGCGCCGTGGTCGGCGTCGGTGTGCATCCGGACGGCCAGGATCTTGCCGTCCTTACGCAGCGCCATCTCGCCATCCAGGTACACGTCCCGGGCGAAGCCGGTCGAGATCAGGTTGCCCGACTTGTCCTCGATCCACTTCACCGGCCGTTCCAGCAGGATCGAGGCCAGGATCGAGCAGACGTAGCCCGGGTAGACCGGCACCTTGTTGCCGAACCCGCCGCCGATGTCCGGCGAGATGATCCGGATCATGTGCTCGGGCAGCTCGGCGACCAGCGCCACCGCGGCCCGGATGATGTGCGGCGCCTGGGTGGTCATGTACACGGTCAGCTTGGAGGTGGCCCGGTTGAAGTCGGCGATCGACCCGCAGCACTCGATCGGCGACGGGTGCGACCGCGGGTAGTGCAGTTTCAGCCGGGACACCACGTCGGCCGCGGCGAACGCGGCCTCGGTGCCGGCCGCGTCGCCGACTTCCCAGTCGTAGATGACGTTGCCGGGCTGGTTCTCCTTGTCGTCCCGGATGACCGGGGCGCCGTCGGCCAGGGACTGCTCCGGGTTCACGATCACCGGCAGCGGCTCGTAGTCGACGTCGATGGCCTCGCACGCGTCCTTGGCGATGTACGGGTCGTCGGCGATCACGCAGGCCACTTCCTGGCCCTGGAACCGCACCTTGTCGGTGGCCAGCACCGCCTGGGTGTCGTAGGACAGCGTCGGCATCCAGGCCAGGTTGCGGGTGGCCATCATCTCGCCGGTCAGCACCAGGTGCACGCCCGGGATGTCCCACGCCTTGCTGGCGTCGATCGACTTGATCCGGGCATGGGCCAGCGGGCTGCGCAGGATCTCCATGTGCAGCATGCCGGGCAGCGTGATGTCGTCGGTGTAGTTGCCCTTGCCCCGGATGAACCGGCTGTCCTCGACCCGCTTGCGGCTGGCGCCGATCCCGCCGATCTTGATCTCGTCGACTGCCTGGGACATCTGCTCAGTCCTCCCCACGCAGCTTGCCGGCCGCCCACAGCACCGACTTCACGATGTTCTGGTAACCGGTGCAGCGGCAGAGGTTGCCGGACAGCGCCCAGCGGACGTCCTCCTCGCTGGGGCTGGGGTTCTCGTCCAGCAGCGCCTTGGCCGCCATCATCATGCCCGGGGTGCAGAACCCGCACTGCAGGCCGTGCTCCTCGCGGAAGCCCTCCTGCAGTGGGTGCAGCTCGGCCGCCCCGGCCAGCCCTTCCACCGTGCTGATCTCGTGCCCGTCGGCCTGCACGGCCAGCATCGTGCACGACTTCACCGGCCGCCCGTCCACCAGCACGGTGCATGCGCCGCAGTTGGTGGTGTCGCAGCCCATGTGCGTACCGGTCAGCCCGAGGCCGCGGCGGATCAAGTGGGCCAGCAGCAGCCGCGGCTCGACCTCGGCGATCTTCTTCTGGCCGTTGATGCTGAACTTGATCCGGCGGACCGGGACGGCGGCGCCGTCTCCCTGTCCCGCCTCGCCGCTGGAGTCTTCGTATACGAGAGTCATGTCAGGCTGCCCTCTCCTGCACATCGCGGCTGAGGATGCGGGTCACGAACGTGCGCACCATGTGCCGCTTGTAATCCGCGCTGCCGCGGTGGTCGGTCCGTGGCCGGGCGGCCGCGGCGGCCAGGTCCGCGGCCCGGGCGATAGATTCCGCGGTCAGCGGCTGCCCGGTCAGCGCGGCGGCCGCCTCGGTGGCCGAGATCGTCGCCCCGCCCACCCCGGTCAACCCGATGCCGGCCCGGGTCACCGTGTCACCCTTGGTCTCGATCGCGACGGCCACCCCGACGGTGGCGAAGTCGCCGACCCGCCGCTCCAGCTTCAGGTAGCCGCCGGACCGGGTGCCCTGGGCGGCCGGGATGACCGCCTCGACCGCGATCTCGTCCGCGGCCAGCACGTTCTCGAACGGCCCGGTGACGAAGTCAGCGACCGGGATGGTGCGCCGCCCGGCTGGTCCCTGGGCCAGCACCGAGCCGCCCAGCGCGGTCACCACCGACGCCCAGTCACCCTGCGGATCGGCGTGACACAGCGAGCCGACCAGGGTGCCCCGGGTGCGCACGATCGGGTCGGCGATCAGCGGCGCGGCCGCCGCCATCGTCGGCTGGCTGCTCTTGAGCAGGTCCGAGCGCTCCAGGTCGGCGTGTCGGCACAGTGCGCCGATGCGCAGCGTGCCGTCCGGGTCGGCCCGGTGGTAGTCCAGCCCGGGCACGTTGTTGATGTCCACCACCAGGTCCGGCGCGGCAAACCGCAGCTTCATCAGCGGGACCAGGCTCTGCCCGCCGGCCAGCACCTTCGCGTAGTCCCCGCCGTCGTGCAGCAGGGTGATCGCCTCGCCCAGCGACCGGGGCGCCTCGTAGCGGAACCGGGATGGGTACATCGGCTCAGTCCGATTCCGGGTCGGGGATGGCCACCGGCAGGGTGTCCTCGTCCGGGTCCGGCCGGGGCTCCTGGTGCGGCGGCCACGGCCCGGCCACCGGCTGGCCAGCGATCTTGAGATAGTCCATCAGCTCTGGCCAGGCCCACACGGTGGGGCTCTTCCCGGTCTTCGGGGTGTGCTCGACCAGTTCGAACAGCCGGGGGTTGCCCCGGCTGTGCCCGTCCGACTCAATGCGCATCTGCACGCTCCCTTGCGCGACGTCAGCTGGGAGTCACTAGAGCGCCATGATCGGACGCGTAACGGACCCGGTGCAATATGCGAATAAGGGGATGCTTAACTAGCCCGGGATCAGCTCCAGATCGTCACGTAGACCGGCGGCCGGAACCGGGACGGCGGCACGCCGGCCGCGGGTGAGCGCATCAGCTGCATGGCTTCCGGCGTGCCCAGGAAGCGGCGCAGCGAGCTGGCCGCCGTGCTGCGGTGCTGCCGCTCCAGCAGGGTGGCGTGCCAGCACGCGCTGACCGGGGTGCCGGGCACCTCGACCAGGGACAGCTCACCGCGGCGCAACTGCTGGGCGACCAGGTGCTCAACGGCCGGGGCCACGCCGGCCCCGTCGGCCG
>DATCUG010000676.1:0-9905 GCA_036567525.1 Streptosporangiaceae bacterium
CAACCACGTCACAGAACAGCAGCGAGCAAACCCGCCGCTCGGCCACCCGGTCCTGGCCCCGCGGGGCGGCGGCCTGGCCGCCGGCCCGGGCCGTGGCCCCGGCCGGCTGGCGCGCGGCCGGGGTCCCCGGCAGTTCGGTGCCGCACGCGCGGCAGAAGCGCTTGCCCGCGCTGGCGGGCTCACCACATACCGGGCATGCCACCAGGGGCGCGCCGCAATCCCCACAGAATCGGTCGTCCGCCCCCAGCGACGCGCCACACCGCGCGCACCCCCCCACCAGGCAACTTTAAGACTGGAACTTCGGTTTAGCCCAGCCCCGTGAACCGGTAACTAGCGGCACCAGGTGCGGTAAGACGCCGCGGGCCGGCCTGCCCCCAGCCGCAGGCCGGCCTGCCCTCCGGTCACGACGGCTTACCTGCTCCTCCTGAGGTGGCCCTCGACGTCGTCGCCCTCGTCGCCGATGTCGTCGGTCCCGAACCTGATGTGACCCTCGGTGTCGTCGTCTACGCTGTCCAGGCCCTCGGTGTCGTCGACCCCGGCCGCGGCGCGTTTGCGCAGGTGGCCTTCGGTGTCGTCAGCGACGTCTGGGTTCTGGTTCTGCTCGGTCATGGTGTTCCTCCCCCTATGGCCGTGTCTTGCGGAATGCCCAGCTGCCCCCAGCGTGGCGCACCCCGGGCTGCCCGTCAGTCAGCCAGCCGACACGTCAACTGTCAGCTTCCCGACATTTCGTCGCGGGCAAACCGGCTGAGCTCGGTTTCTTGCCGCACGGTCACCACCCGGTCACGGGCCCGGACCCAGCCGCGCCGCTCAAACCCGCGCAGCGCGGCGTTGACACTCTGCCGGGTGCTGCCCGCCTGGTGCGACAGCTCCTGCTGGGTCAGCGTGCAGCGGATCAGGCCGTCTGCCCCGCGCGGCTGGCCCAGCAGCACCTTGGCCACCCGCCGGGGCAGGTCCAGGAAGACCAGATCCGAGGCGGCTTCGGTGAGCCGCCGCAGCGTCGCGGCCAGCGCCCCGGTCAGCGCCTGAGCCAGCGCGGGCTGACGCGCGCAGACCTGCTGGATCGTCTCCCGCGGGATGAGCAGCAGCCGGCTCTGCTCCAGGGTTTCCGCGTCGGCCGACCGCGGGCCGTTGTCGGCCACGCTGAGCTCCCCGAACACGCCGCCGGCCGGGATGACGGTCAGCGTCAGCTCGGCCCCGTCGGCGGAGCGGACCGCCACTTTGACCCGCCCGGAGACGACCACGATCAGGCTGTCGCCCGGGTCACCGGCACTGAACACCACCTGACCGCGGCGGAACGTGCGCAGCCGGGACGCCGCGGCGATGGTGGCCAGGTCCGCGGCAGGCAGCGTGCGCAGCAGGCCGGTCTGCCGCAGCACGCCGGCCAGCTCAGCCGCCATGGCCGTCCTCCCCGCGGACAGCGTTGCTGGCCACCGCGCGCAGCACGGTCTTGACTTCGTACGGGGCGAGACGGGGGTGCTTGCTGAGCAGCCGGGCGATCAGCCCGGTGACGTGCGGTGCGGCGAACGAGTTGCCGGTGGCCACGATGCTGCCGCCGGACAGCCACGGCACCTCGACATCGATACCCGGTGCGCCGAAGTCGGCCGGCGGGGCCGGGTTGGCGTCCAGCGCGAACGGGTCCTGCCCGTCGTGCGCGGCCACCGAGATGACCGAGGAGAACTGGGCCGGATAGGTCGGGGCCGGGACGTTGTTGGTGGCGCAGACCAGCACCACCCCGGCGAACGCGGCCTCGTCGGCGATGTCGTGGAACAGTTCCGCGTAATCCACCCGGCTGGTGCTGAGCGACAGGTTGACCACCTGCGCGCCCCGGGCGATGGCCCACCGCAGGCCGGCCGCGAACACGGCGCCCTTGCCGGTCAGCCGGCTGCCCAGCACCCGGACTGACCACAGCGTCACGTCCGGGGCGGCCCGCCGGATGATGCCGGCGCATGCGGTGCCGTGGCCGAACAGGTCCTCGTGGGCGCCCTCGGCGCTCACCGCCTCGGCGCGTTCGGCGTCCCACCGCCAGTGCACCGCCCGGTCGACCCGGCCGACCGCGGGGTGCGCGGCGTCGATACCGCTGTCCACCACAGCCACGGTCACGCCGCCGCCGGACGCACCGCCCCACGCCCAGTCCTTGTCGATGGGCAGGCTAATCCGCGGCACCGGGCGCAGCGCCGATGCGGCGAAGGCATCACTCCATGCCGGTCTTAGCGAAGCCGTGGCGACCGCCTCTCGGCGTACTCGGCCACGTCGCGGAGCACCGCGAGGGCCAGCTGGCGTTCTGCGGGCCCGTGCTGGGCCAGAGCGGCGAACGCGGCGGCCAGCTCGGCCAGATCCTGATCGGCGTCGGGCAGCTGTGCCGCGGCCTGGCGCAGGGTGCCGCCGAGGCCGGCGCCGGCCGCCGCGTCGGCCAGTGCGCCCAGCAGGACCCGGCCCAGGCTGCCGAATGCCTCGACACCGGCCAGGGCCAGCGCGGCCTGGTCGGCGAACAGCGCGAGCAGCGCCATGTCCTGTTCGGCGGCCGGCCGCCTAGTGTCCCGGTCCAGCAGGCTGATCACGCCCAGCATCCGCTGCGCGGTCTGCACCGGCACGGCCAGGATGGTCTGCGGGACATACCCGGTCTGCTCGGCGGTCTCACGGGAGAAGCGCGGGTCGCTGGCCAGGTCGCTGATCGCGATCGGCTGGCCGGACTGCACCACCCAGCCGGCGATGCCCTGGGACGACGGGATCCGCATCCCGGTCACCTCGTCGGCACCCGCGCCCGCGGCGATCGTGTAGCGCAGTTCGGTCTCGTCCGTGCTGAGCATGGCCAGCGAGCAGGCGGCCGCGCCGAACAGCCGCCGCGCCGTTTCGGCCAGCGACCGGAGCAGTTCCTCGGTCCCGGCCGGGCGGATGGCCGGGCCGAGCGAGGTGGCCAGCTCACCCAGTTCGCGCAGCACATTATCCGGGCTGGTCATGGTGTCCCCCGGAGCAAATCCTAACCTCAGCCCGGGCGGGGCACCCGGAAGCGCAGTTCCGCGTCCTCGTCGCCGGTCCCGGCCACGAGCCGGAAACCCGCCTTCTCCAGCACCCGCTGGGACGCCAGGTTGCCCGGCGCGGTGCTGGCCAGCACCGCTTCCACCACCGGGTCAGCCCAGGCCACGGCCAGCATGGCCGCCACTGCCTCGGTGGCGTACCCGCGGCCCTGCCGGGACGGCACGATGCCGTAGCCCAGCTCCACTTCACCGGCCGCGCCGGGCGGGCCGGCGAACCCGATCCCGCCTACCACCAGGCCGGTCGCCCGCTCCACCACCTGCCGGTGCCCCCAGGCCTGGTTGGCCCCGGGCCAGGCGGCCGGGCCCGCCCGGAACAGCAGGCCCGCGATCACGGCATCACCCTCAGCCGGGTAGTCGTCAGCCCAGCCGGGCAGCCGGCGGCCCGCGGTGATCGCTTGCACCGCGTCCCACGGCACCGGGCGCAGCACGAGCCGCCGCGACACGGTCCACGAACCGGTCGGTGCGGGCGGTTGCCGGGCAGCATCCATCGCCGCCATTCTGGCTGAGCCGCCCGTAACGGTGGTGCCCTGGGGCACTCGCTGAGCCAGCCGGGCAGTGCTGCGGCCGGAGATGAAAACGGCGTTTGATGATACGCGTGATTCATGCCGGTTCGTGTCTCCCGCCGACCTCGTGCGCTCAGTGTGCGGTTTCACTGCGAGCGGGTCCCGGGGGCTGGCATTCTGCCGGGGGAATGGAGGACCGTCCGGCCCGGCGAACGGCGCGCGAATGCCCAGTAACCGGGCGAACCCCGGCGTGAGGAGCCTTGTGACTTCAGTACCCAGGCATCGCAGGAAACGGAAGATCAGGCGGACCGGGCAGCACACCGCGCCCTCCCAGGTGGAAAAGGTGGCCCAGACGGCGGGAAAGGCGGCGCCCGCCGTGGTCGTCGTGGGCACCATCGCTACCGCGGCCCCGCAGATCCACGGATCCACTACCGCGACGCCCGTGGTCACCGCCCAGCACGCCGGGCCGGCCCAGCTGGACGCGGCCGTGCTCCCGGCCCACGCCGCGGGCCGCAGCGAAGCCGCGCAGGGCGGCACCGGCCGCGACTACACGGTGCGGGCCGGGGACACTCTGTCCGGGATCGCACAGCGCTTCTACGGCAGCGCCGACGACTGGCACGGGCTGTTTGCGGCTAACCAGTCGAAGATCAGCGATCCCAGCCTGATCTACGTGGGCCAGGAACTCCGGCTGCCGCGGCACCTGCCCGCCGGGATCAGCACCACCGCGTACACCGCGCGGCACGCCAGTTCCGCCGCCGGCAGCGGCCCGGCGGCCAGCGGCCCGGCCGCCAGCGGTTCGGCGGGCAGCGGCAATGGCCAGGCCGCCACCGCCACCAGCCTGTCCGGCACGCTGAGCTGCACCGGCCTGGAGCAGCTCTGGGTGGAGGCCGGCGGGTCACCGGCGGCCGAGGTCACCGCGGCGTCCATCGCGATGGCTGAGTCCGGCGGGAACCAGTTCGCCACCGGCACCGTCGGGGAACGTGGCTACTGGCAGATCAACCCGGTCAACGGCGCACTGTCCACCTACGACCCGTACGGCAACGCCCGGGCCGCGGTCATCATGTCCGCGGACGGCGCCAACTGGTCGCCGTGGACCACGTTCACCAGCGGGGCGTACGCGGGCCGCTGCTGACCGGCAGTTCCAGGAGGGGAGCTGGGCGGGCATCCGGGGTGGCCGCAGCCAGGGGGGCTGGCCGCGGCCAGCCCCCCTCTACCTCCGGCTGCGGCAGCTACTGAACCAGCGGGCCGGGTTCGGCCGCTCCGGGCGCCACCGCGGCCGGCTGGGCCTGGGCCTCCTGCTGGGCCAGCGGGCCACGGCGGAACAGCAGGCCGACCACCACCGCGCCGGCCACGAAGATCGCCGCCGCCCACCAGAACGCCCGGACGTACCCGTGCACCAGCGCCTGCTCGGTCAGCGCGTGGCTCGGCCGGCCGCCGGCCTGCGCCAGGTGGGCGGTGAGGTAGGCCGCGGTCGCGCTGGTCGCGATGGTATTGAACAGCGAGGTGCCGACGGAGCCGCCGATCTGCTGGCCGGTATTGACGCTGGCCGACGCGACGCCGGCGTCAGCTGGCGGGACACCGAACGTGCCGGTGTTGATCGACGGCGCGATGATCATGCCCAGCGAGAACCCGACGATCAGCAGTGGCGGCAGCAAGCTGGCCGCGTAGCTGGACTGCGGGGTGATCCGGGTCAGCCAGACCATGCCCCCGGTGGCCAGCAGCATGCCCACCGCGACCAGCGGCTTGGGCCCGAACCGCGGCATCAGCACGATGTTGGACAGGTTCGACGCCAGCATGATCATCGCGACCATGGGCAGGAAGGCCAGGCCGGTGACCACCGGGGAGAAGCCCAGCGTCGTCTGCATGAAGTAGGTGACGAACAGGAAGATGCCGAAGATCCCGCAGCCCGCGATCAGGATGGACAGGTAGGCGCCACCCCGGTTCCGGTCCAGCACGATGCGCAGCGGCAGCAGCGGCGCCCGGTCGTGTGCTTCCCACCAGCCGAAGATGAGCAGCAGCACCGGCCCGGCGATCAGGAAACCCCAGGTGGACGGCGTGTGCCAGCTGTGGATGGCCGCGTTGGAGAAGCCGTAGACGATGCAGAACATGCCGGAGCAGACGAACAGCGCGCCCAGGATGTCCAGTTTGGGCCGCTCGCCGGGGGCGTGCCGGCGGAGCAGGATGGCGCCGCCGATGGCGGCCGCGGCGGCGAAGAACACGTTCACGTACAGGCACCAGCGCCAGGACAGGTACTCGGTCAGCACCCCGCCCAGCAGCAGCCCGATGGCCCCGCCCGCGCCGGCGATGGCGCCGAACACACCGAACGCCCGGCCCCGGTCCTTGGTCGCGCCGAACGTCGTGGTCAGCAGGGACAGCGCCGAGGGCGCCATGAACGCGCCGAACGCGCCCTGGCAGGCCCGGGCGGCCACCAGCATGATGAAACTGGTGGCCGCGCCACCGACCGCGGACGCGGCGGCGAACCCGATCAGCCCGCCGAGGAAGGTGACCTTCCGCCCCACGATCGCGGACACCCGCCCGCCAAGCAGCAGCAGGCTCCCGAACGCCAGTGCGTATGCGGTGACCACCCATTGCCGGTCAACCGTGCTGAAATGCAGATCGCGTTGCGCGGTGGGCAGTGCGATGTTCACGATCGTGGCGTCCAGCACGACCATGAGCTGAGCCAGCCCGATGACGGCCAGGATCAGCCAGCGCCGTGGGTCAGGGGCGTCGGTGGCAGGCGGGGCGGACGGGCTGGCTGCTGTCATGGCTTCGGGCCAATCTGTGGAAGCGCTCCGGTCCTAGTCAATCAACGTGGGTAACCGGCGAACTGGCCGGGGCCTTCCCGTGAACCAGATGCCCGCCGGGTCCGTGCAACCCCCCGGGGGGACCAGGACGTGGCCACGGTGCCGGCGTCGGCGGGGAGCCGGCAGCGCGGCCACGTCATCTGGTCACCGAGACGCAGATGCTGCCGCCAGATGCGGGCTGGCGGCAGCATCTGCCCTTGGTGGCTGGGCTCAACTACACTCAAGCCGTGATCTTCAAGCAGGTCGGGGAGGGGCGGCCCTATCCCGATCATGCCCGGACCACGCGGGAATGGGCCGAGGTGCCGCCGCGGCCGGTCCGGCTCGATCAGCTGATCACCACCAAGGCCGTGCTGGACCTGCGGCTGCTGCTGGACAAGGACTCCACTTTCTACGGTGACCTGTTCCCGCACGTCATTCAGTGGCGGGGCGAGCTGTACCTGGAGGACGGACTGCACCGCGCGCTCGGTGCGGCGCTGCACCAGCGCACCGTGCTGCACGCCCGGGTGCTCGACCTGGATGCCGGGGACCAGGCCCCGCCGTCACGCCGGCGGAGTGGCCTGACCGCGGACTGAGCCGCGCCCGGCCTCCCGGACCGGGGCCTTGCGGCCTGGCCGGGTGTGCGCCACCCGCGCCTTGCCGAGCTGCTGGAACTCCGATGGGTGCTCCGCCGCCTGGGTCAGCAGCGGGGTCATCCACTCCAGCAGGGCCGGGGTCAGGTCCCGCCAGGTGGCCATGGTGTGCCCGCCGCCGGGCACGATGTGCAACTGGGCGGTGGGCTGGCGGGCGACCAGCAGCCGCTGGAAGTTGCGCGCATCACGCAGGCCGAGCACGTCCCGGCTGCCCACGCCCAGCCAGAACTGCGGGATGGAGTCGCTGACCGGGAGCGAGGCGATACGCAGCCGCGGCGTGTTCTCGCGCAGCGCGTGCTTGTCCTGGCCGAACGGGCTGACCAGCCGGGGCGGGTTGCCGAGCTGATCCTTGCCCGGGGTGAAGTAGCCGCTGAGGATGCCGGCCGCACCCCAGCGGAGCCGGTACACCAGGGCCAGGTTGGCGGCGCAGTACCCGCCCTCCGAGTAGCCGGACACTCCCCAGGCGGGCCCGGGCGGCTGGACCCGCAGTACGGTCGGCAGATAGCTGGGCAGGTCGACAGCCAGGTAGGTGGCGTCCTGCGGGCCATGGTGGACGTTCAGGCACTGCAGCGAGATCCGCATCCCGCCGTTGGTGTCCGGCATGACCAGCACCGCGGGCTTGACCACCCCGTCGGCCAGCAGCGTGGCGTACGCGGTGGTGAAGCCCATCACGTCGATCCAGTCCAGCGGGGTGCCCGGGAACCCGGGGAAGAGTTCGATGACCGGGAAGCGGAACCGGCTGTATCCGGTCCGGAAGTACTGCGGCGGCAGGTAGACATACGCGGTCCGGCTCAAATGGCTGAGTTTCCCGGGCACGGTCATCCGGATGGTCTGCCCGTGGCCGGCGGCCGCTTTGAGGTTCACCTTGCTGCCCAGGATGGCGCTGATCTGCCGGGCTGACGCGCGGTCCGCGGTGGGTGCCGAGGCGACCTGGGTGGTGCCCTGGCCGCCGAGGTCGGCGGCCATCGCACCCCAGGTCTGGTAGTAGTCGTAGTACTTGTTGACCGCGGCCACCCCGAACAGCATCGCCGGGATGAAAGCCAGGCAGGCCGCGAACACCCGGAACACCGGCTGGCGGGCCAGCGCCATCCAGGCGACGAGAGCGACGAAAACCACCAGGAGGAGCAGGAACAGCGCGGTGCTCTGCGGCTCTAGCACTCCACTCCCTCAGCCATAGCCGTCCTGGCGGTGCACCAGTCCCCGCAGCTGGTAACTCCTCGAACCCAGGGCACCAGCCAAGCCTCGGTGGCCAGGCCAGTCCCGGATGGGCGGTGGAGGTGGGATTTGAACCCACGGAGGGGTTGCCCCCTCACACGCTTTCGAGGCGTGCGCCCTCGGCCACTAGGCGACTCCACCCGCGCTGAGCCTACCTGACCGGGGGCACTGGGCCAGTGCTAGTGACCGAAGCCCGGCTCGCCGAAGTCGGCCGCCCGGCGCCGCCCGGCGAAGAACTCCTGCAGCGGGCGGGCACACTCGGCGGCCAGCACCCCGCCGATCACCTCGGTCCGCTGGCTGAGCCGGCGGTCGCGCAGCACATCCCACAGCGAGCCCGCGGCCCCGGCGCGCAGATCCGCGGCGCCGTAGACGAGCCGGTCCAGCCGGGCGGCCAGCACCGCCCCGGCGCACATCGTGCACGGCTCCACGGTGACGACCAGCGTGCAGCCGCTCAGCCGCCAGCCGCCGGCCGCCCGGCCGGCCGCGCGCAGCGCGACGATCTCGGCATGGGCGGTGGGATCGGCGTCCACTTCGCACCGGTTGCTCCCCCGGGCGATGATCTCCCCCGCGGCGTCCAGCAGCACCGCGCCCACCGGCACATCCGGGGGCTGCCGCGCCATCGCCCCGGCCGCCTCGCCGAGCGCGACGCGCATCGCGGGCTCGAAGCTGGCCAGGTAACCGGTGGCCATGCCGGCTCAGGGCCCGAGCGCGGCATCCAGGGCGCGGTCCAGGGCCGGGCCGAAGCCCAGCCTGCGCGCGATGTTGGCCAGCGCCTCGTCCGGGAACAGGTCCAGGTCACCGGAGAGCGCGCCGAGATCCATCTCATCCACACCGAGGTCGGCGAAGATGGACATATCCCCGGCGGGCAGCACCTGGTCCAGGTCGTCCTCGCCGGGAATCGGGATGTCCAGATACTCCAGCACCTGGCGGGCCAGCGGCCAGTCGACGGACGCGGTCAGGTCGGACAGGAACACGGACACCTGCCCGCCCAGCAGCCGGAGCGCGACGAAGAAGTCGTCACCCACCGCTACCAGCCCGATCGTGCCGCCCATGCTCGGCTGCTGCCGCAGCGCCTGGATCAGGCCAGCCAGGTCCTCGGTCAGCCGGACCGGCAGGACCTCGGTATCCCACGCATCGTCTTCACGGTAGACGATCACGGCGACGTTGCCGCCATTCACATCCGTCATCGCCCACCTCATCAGCGCTGCCTGCCCAAGGAATGGTGTCAGATCGGCAGCATGCCCGTGTGCGAATCCGCCGCGTCAGCAGGACCGGGTAACCGGGGTAATCTTTCACTACCCCAGGCAGGCAGATGTGCACTTATAGTAAGCGAAACTGTGAACCTGCCCGGACGCCTCTGAGTTCCTGATTTTCCTTCCTACTGGCGCGAGTGACGCCAGCACCAGGCGGGGATCAAGGTACGGTGGCTGCCGGCAGATCGGGAAGCATTGGTAAAGCGATTACGCTGGGCTAAACTGACTTAACAGTCTGAGGCGCGCGCGACCTGGGAGTTGAGCATGAACATCAAGCAGATCCTCGGCTGGGCTGCTATCGCGTTCGTGGCGTTTTACCTGGTGACGCAGCCGGCAGCGGCTGGACACCTCGTGCACAACATCCTGGACGGCCTCAAGTCGGCGGGCAACTCGCTCGCCACCTTCTTCAACTCCATCTGAGCGCGCCATGAGGCTGATCACGCCGCGCAACGCGGGGCCCGCCTCG
>DATCUG010000677.1:0-2365 GCA_036567525.1 Streptosporangiaceae bacterium
ACGGCGGGCCTGGCCCTGACCGGCCTGCTGCTGACGGCGTGTACCGCCGCCGCGGCCCGGCCAGCCAGCCGGCCGGCCGGTGGTACGGCCGACTGTGACTCGGTCACCACCTGCTACACCCCCCAGCAGCTCCAGGTCGCCTACGGCATCAGGCCGCTGCTGAACCGCGGCATCGACGGCCGGGGCGAGACCGTCGTCCTGCCCGAACTGGCCGAGCCGGCGCTGAACCCGCCGCTGGTCAGCAACATGGCCCAGGACATGGCCGCGTTCGACCACCTGTTCCACCTGCCCGCGGCCCAGCTGCGGGTTGACACCAAGCTGGCCGGCCGGGTGGCCCACCCGTGGTACGCGTTCGGCGAGGAAGTGCTGGACGTGGAGATGGTGCACGTCATCGCGCCCCGCGCCACCCTGGTGATCGACCTGGTCAAGAACACCGCGCTGAACCACGTCAAGCCGGCTGTCGCGGCCGCCGTCGCCTCGCTGCGGCTGGCCGAATCCCAGGGCGGCATCGTCTCGGAGAGCGCAGTCGGCCAGGTCGGCGGCGAGAACTGCGACACCCGGGCCGAGGCGGCGCGGCTGCACGCGGCGCTACGGGCCGCGGCCGCCCACCAGGTCACCGTGGTGGCCGCATCCGGCGACATCGGCGTCGTGGGCGAGCCGTGCACCCTGGCCCGGAGCGTGTTCGGCGGGACACCGTTCACCCCGGTCAAGGCGGCCAACCTGCCGGCTTCGGACCCGCTGGTGCTGGGCGCCGGCGGCAGCACGCTGAACGCCAGCCATAAGACCGGCCGCTGGCTCAGCGAGACCGGCTGGGGCCTGCCCTACGGCACCGTGAACAGCACGTTCCAGGCCTCCGGCGGCGGGTTCAGCCGGGTCTACGCCAAGCCGGGCTACCAGGACGGCATCCCGGGCATCGGCGCCACGCGCGGGGTACCCGACGTGTCGGCCGACGCGAACGGGCACACCGGGATGGCCATCGCCATCGCCGAGCCCGGCGGCCGCACCTACATCCGGGACAGCGGCGGGACCAGCGCCAGCGCGCCGATCTGGGCCGGGCTGATCGCGCTGGCCGACCAGTTCGCCCACCGCCACCTGGGCTTCGTCAACCCGGCGCTGTACCGGATCGCGGCCAGCCCGGCCGGCCACCGCGCCTTCCACGACCTCACCAGCGGGAACAACACGGCCACGTTCCCGCCCCGGACGTTCACCGGCTACCGCGCCGCCCCGGGCTGGGACCCGGTCACCGGCCTGGGCAGCCCGGACGCGCAGTGGCTCGTCCCGCTACTGGCCCGTTTCGCCCAGCACTGACCCATCATGCCGAACGGCTAGCACCCGGTGGCGGCCAGCTGCCCAGCGGCGGGCCGTTGCCGGCGCTGCCCGGAAACTGTCGGTGGGCCTGGATAGAGTCGAACTAGTCTTCGAGTTGCGGGCGGGAGGTGATCCGCGGTGTGCGAGCCGGAAAGCGTCAACGGTGCGCTGGCCATGCTGGACCGGGCGCTGGATTACCTGAACGCCGCGGATGTGGCGTCCTTATCAGTAGACACCCAAGCCGGAGCGCTCAAACGGCTGGAGACCGTCGAGGCTAAGCAGACCGCCGCCCGGACCGCCATGCTGTCCGCGTTCACCGCCAGTGGGGGGCCGGAAGCCGATGGGCACGGGGTGGCCCGGACCTGGCTGCGCTGGCAGACCCGGATCACCCGGGGCGCGGCCGCCAGCGCGGTGGCCTGGATGCGGCGGCTGGCCGCCCATCCGGTGATCGAGCACGCCCTGGCCCGGGGAGAGATCTCCGCGTCCTGGGCGCGGGAGCTCTGCGGCTGGACCGACCGGCTGCCCGCGGTGGTACGCGACGACGCCGACCGGTTGCTGTGCCAGGCCGCCAGCGGCGGTGCCGGGCTGGATGACCTGGGCCGCCTGGCCGAGGCCATCTACCAGCGCACCCGCGGCCCAGACGGCGACAGCGACGAGGACGGCTTCGACGAGCGCTCCTTCCATCTGGGCATCACGTTCAGCGGCGCCGGTCGCGCGCAGGGCGACCTGAGCCCGGGCTGCGCCGCCGCGCTATTGGCGGTGCTGGAGGCGCTGGGCAAGAAGGCCGGCCCGGAAGACACCCGGACCGCCGCCCAGCGCCGTCACGACGCGCTGGAAGACGCCATGCGCCGGCTCATCGCCACCGGCACGCTCCCTGCCCGCGGCGGCCAGCCCACCCAAGTGCAGGTCCACCTGGGCCTGGCCGAACTACGCGACCTGCCCGGCGCCGCCGCCACCGAAGATGCCTGGATAACCGGCCGAACCGGCGACGGGTCGGACGACGGAACGGGCGGCGGGACCGGCCACCGCGGGACGGGCCACCGCGGGACCGGCGACC
>DATCUG010000678.1:0-7980 GCA_036567525.1 Streptosporangiaceae bacterium
CCTCCCCGTCTCCCCCGCCACGCCAGCCCGCCCGCGCACATCATGATGGCCAGGCCCCAGCATGGGTGCAGCTCTACTGCACACCCGACTGCAGCAAACCTTCATTTATGCCTAACGCCAGCACCGCGCCACTCGGCCACCGGCGGCGCGCGGTGCCCTCGGGGCTGCGCCAGCACCGGGCGACTCGGCGACCGGCGGCGCGCGGTGCCCTCGGGGCAGCGCCAGGCACGGGGCTGGACGGCTGACCGGGTGAGCCCCGGGCAGCCGCCCAGCCATTGACCAATCGCGGGACGGGTCAGCCGTCCTTTTTTGACACCTTTTCTGGCGTGGACGAGTTGCTGGTGGTCCGCTCGGCGGCCTGGGCCGCACTGACTCCGGCCAGCGCGAGCTCGTCCGACGGGTAGGCCTCCTCGCCGTGGAACGCCACGTCGCCGATTTCCAGATCCTCTTCCGGCGCCCGCAGGTTCATGACCAAGCCGATGCCCTTGAGCAGGAGGAAGGTGACCAGCCCGTCCCAGACGATCACGGTGGCAGCGGCCCCGAGCTGGATCAGCACCTGGTGCGGGTTGCCGTAGAACAGGCCCGCACCGGAGAAGCCCGAGCTCTTGCCGAGGCCCAGGTACACGATCATCTTCGGATCGGCCAGCAGGCCGACCAGGATGCCACCGAACAGGCCGGCGATCCCGTGCGTGTAGACCACACCGAGCGCGTCGTCCACCTTGTTGAACGGCGGCACCCTGCTCAGGAAGTTCCAGGCGAACCAGACGATGCACGAGCAGACCAGGCCGATGATGATGGCGCCGAACCCGTTCACGTACCCGGCCGCCGGGGTGATGCCGACCAGGCCGCAGATCATGCCGTTGAGGCCGCCGAGGAAGGTGGCCTTCTTGCCCGGCCCGCCGATCATGTCCATGACGATCCAGGTCATCATCGCCACCGCGGTGGCCAGGTTGGTGTTGACCACTGCTGCCGACGCGTCCGCGCTGGCGAAGTAGGGGTCACCGCCGTTGAAGCCGTTCCAGCCGAGCCACAGGATGCCCGCCCCGACCGCGACGAACAGCAGGTTGTTCGGTACCGCGCGCTCCCGGTCGCGCTTGAGCCGCGGTCCGATCACCCAGGCCGCGACGAAGCCCGAGACACCGGCGGCCAGGTGGATGACGTAGCCGCCGGAGAAGTCCAGCGCGCCCTTGCCCGCCCAGAACCCGCCGCCCCAGATCAGGAACGCGTTGACCGCGTAGGCGAACGTGATCCACAACGGCACGAAGAGCAGCCAGACCTTGAAGTTGATCCGGCCGAGCACGCTGCCGATGAACAGGATCGGGGTGATGGCCGCGAACACGAACTGGAAGTAGACCAGGGACGATTGCGGGAACCGGAAGGTCGGCATGCCGCCGCTGAGCAACGGGATGTTGGCCTTCCCCTCCAAGGCCCCGGTGCCGAGCACCGCCCCTGGCCGGCCGAGCAGGTGCAGGCTGCCGCCGATCCACGGGGACCCGAAACCCATCTTAAAGGCCCACAACACCCAGGTGATCAGTACCAGGCAGAAGGTGGCGAACACCATCAGCACGGTGTTGACGGCCCACTTCTTCTGCACCAGCCCGCCGTACAAGACGGCCAGCGCAGGGATGCTCATGAGGCCGACCAGCGTCGCGGCTGTCATTTGCCAGGCGTTATCGCCTGACGACAGCCATTGTGCGTAGGGAATCACTACTCTCCGCCTCCAGCGGGTTACCCTGGAAGGGCTTGCCGGGGGGTTTCCGGTAGTGGCCCAGGCAGGCCTTGCAGGCTGCTGGAACCCCTCCCGCGCTATCACGGCGGCGTGATCCGGGGTATCCCCCGGGCTAGCTCAGTCCGGCCGGCCACTTCGGTGTCCGTCGAGAACGCTTCATGTTTCCCATGTGCGGGTTTCGGTGACGTTTCCCAACTGTTACGCGGCAGACAACGGACCAGCGTCTGGCCGGCATCGTGTTTCGGCGCTGTTTCCGGGCCGCCGGGCCAGACCGGGTCTTCCGGGGCAACCGGCCAGCTACCGGGCGCCGCGGGCCAGCCGGGCCGGCCGGCCCGCCCGGCACGGGCCCCGCGGTGCACCCGGCGGCCGGCCGACGGCAGACCGGCTGCAGGCCCGGCCGCAGACCGTGTGCCTGCAGGTTTTGCCTGCCGATCACCCGGGCCGGCGGCACCTGGCCCGGGCCGGCCAGCCGCCGCGAAGTCGCGGGACCAGCCCGTCTGCCTGGGTTGCCCGGAACGCCGGCTTGTTGCCCGTTCCGTCACGTTCCCGTAACAGTGGCAGACGGGGGTTGAGTCGTACGCGGTCCCGGAATAGTGTGCGCATATCCGCTTGGTAAGCGCTTACCCTGCCGAGCTGAGCCCGCGGCTGTGACCCAGCCGCTTTCTAAAGGGCGCCTGGGTAAGCGCTTACCAGAGGCGGGTGGCGGCTGCTGCCGGGATCAGTCAGTTGGCCCAGGTAGTGGCCCAGGAATCGCGAGGGAGCGTTCCGGTGGATAGTCGCGACGGGGCCAGCACGGCGCCCCTGGACGGGCTGGCCGGCGGTCTGGCCGCCGACGGGCCGGCCGCTAGCCACCTCACCCAGCCCGTCTCCGCAACGCTGGCCGGGCGGCGCATCGGCCCGGTCCCGCCGCCGACCATCTACGACGTGGCCAACGCGGCGGGTGTGTCCATCGCCTCGGTGTCCCGGGTGCTGAACGGCCGCGGCAACCCACTGCCGGAGACGAAGGAACGCGTGCTGCAGGCGGTGTCCGAACTCGGCTTCATCCCGGACGGCGCGGCCCGCGCGCTGAGTGCCCGGCTGAAGGAAGTGGTCGGGGTGGTGATCCGGCGGCCCACCGGGACCGGCGCCGCCGCTGACACCACCGAGGGCGGGGTCTTCCAGGACGAGGCGGAAAGCCTCCAGTTCCCCGACCTGATCAACCGGGGCATCGAGGTCGCGGCCCAGCACCGGGACTACAACCTGCTGGTCAGCTCGGTAGACGTGGACGATCATGACCACACCCGGCGGATCCATGCGCTGGCCCGCAAGAGTGACGGGCTGATCCTGCACGACCAGGTGATCGACCCGGCCCAGCTGGAACGGCTGTCCCGGCAGGTGCCGATCGTGACGCTGGCCGGCGTGGCCACCCCGAACACGTCGAACGTGGGCGGCGACAACCGCAAAGGCATGCGCGACCTGGCCTTCCACCTGGTCCGGGAGCACGGCTACCAGACCATCGCCTACCTCGGCGGTCACCCGGACAGCCCGGACAACCTGGCCCGCCATGCCGCGCTGCGCATCGCGGTCGGCGAAGCGGGCGGCATCCTGGTGGACGGCCCGCAGTGGCAGGGCGACTACTGCGCCGCGGGCGGGGCCCGGGTCATCGGCCGCCTGCTGGCCGCGAACAGCGAACTCCCCCGGGTCATCGCGTGCGCGAACGACCAGACCGCGCTGGGCGTGGTCTACGCGCTCATGCAGCACGGCCTCGACGTGCCCGGTGACGTAGCGGTGACCGGCTTCGACGACATCCCGATGGCGCGCCATCTGCGCCCCCAGCTGACCACCGTCCGCCAGCCTATCCAGGAGATCGGCGCGACCGCTTTCGAGGTGCTCTATTCCATGATCAGCAACGCTGAGCCCGCCCAGCGCGACGTGGCCCTGCCCACCAGGGTCATTCCCCGGGAGAGCTGCGGCTGCCGCCCCGACCCGGCCACGCCGGCCTGGCGCCTGGGCTGAGGGGACGGCCATGCGCGTCATCATCCGGCGGCTGCTGTTCTACATCGTCACCGCGATCGCCGCGGTCACCGTGGACTTCTTCATCCCGCGGCTGATGCCCGGCAACCCGGTGGAAGCGGTGCTGGCCCACATGCAGGGCAACGTCACCCCGGGCACCATCCGCTCCCTGGAGCTGCAGTACGGCCTGAACAGCCCGCAGGGCCTGTGGGGGCAGTACATGACGTTCTGGGTGCACCTGCTGCACGGCAACCTGGGCCTGTCCACCAGCTACTACCCGTCCACTGTGTCCACCGTGATCCGCGGCGCGCTGCCCTGGACCGTCGGCCTGGTCGGGGTGTCCACGGTGATCAGCTTCGTGGCCGGCACGCTGCTCGGCATCCTGGTCGCCTGGCGCCGCGGCACCTGGCTGGACAACCTGCTGCCGGCCACCACGTTCTTCCAGGCCGCACCGTACTTCTTCGTGGCGTTCCTGGCCCTGGACCTGTTCGCGGTGCGGCTGGGCTGGTTCCCCACCGGCCGGGCCTACAACCAGCTCGACTTCCCGGGCTGGAACGCCAGTTACCTCGGCGATGTGCTGCAGCACGCGATCCTGCCCGCGTTCACCATCGTGCTGTGCAGCGCGGCCGGCTGGATCGTCGGCATGCGCAACGTGATGGTGACCACGATGGACGAGGACTACGTCCTAGTCGCCCAGGCCAAGGGCCTGGCCAAGCGCCGGGTGGTCTGGTACGCGGCGCGGAACGCCATCCTGCCCAGCGTGTCCGGCTTCTCGCTGGCCATCGGGTTCGTGGTGTCCGGCGCGCTGCTCACCGAGATCGTGTTCAGCTACCCCGGCCTGGGCTGGATCCTGCTCCAGGCGGTCGGCGCCCGGGACTACCCGCTGCTCCAGGGGATCTTCCTGATCATCACGTTCGCCGTGCTGATCGCCAACCTGGCCGCCGACTCGGTGTACGTGTTCCTCGACCCCCGCACCCGTCAGGAGGCCTGAGCGATGTCTATCGGCACCGGCACCGACCTGGGCGGAACCGGCCTCGGCGGACTCGGCGTCGGCGGCTCCGGAGCGGGCGGGGTCGATCCGGCCAGCGAGCCGGTCGGCGGCCCGCTCGGCACGGCGGAGCTCACCGAGCAGCGGGGCCGCCGGTTCCAGCTGCCCCGCTCCCCCAAGATCATCGCTGGCCTGGTCATGCTGGCCGCGTTCATCATCCTGGCCATCGTCGGGCCGATCGTCGCCCCCTATGACCCGTCGGCCAGCCTGTCCACCACCAACGGCACGCCGCAGCCGCCGTCGGGCGCGCACTGGCTCGGCACCACCCAGACCCAGCAGGACGTGTTCTCCCAGCTGCTGGCGGGCGGCCGGAGCACGATCCTGGTCGCGGTGCTGGCCGGGGTGGCCGCCACCGTGCTGTCCGTGGTGATCGGCATCTGCGCCGGCTACCTGCACGGCCGGTGGGCCGACGACCTGCTGTCCATGCTGGCCAACATCTTCCTGGTGCTGCCCGCGCTGCCGCTGCTCATCGTGATCTTCGGCTTCCTGCCGCCGAGCGGCAGCACCAACGACGGGCTGATCGGGCTGATCATCGCGCTCACCGGCTGGGCCTGGGGCGCCCGGGTGCTGCGCGCGCAGACGCTCTCCCTCAGAACCCGGGACTACGTGGAGTCGGCGCGGATCGTCGGCGAGCGCGGCTGGCGGGTGATCAGCCACGAGATCCTGCCCAACCTGGTGCCGGTGGTCGCGTCCTCGTTCCTGTTCACCGTGCTGTATGGCGTCGGCACGTACACCGCCATCGCGTTCCTCGGCCTGGTCAACCCGGAGCACTGGAGCTGGGGCTCGATGCTGTTCGAGGCGCAGAACTCGGACGCCGAGGTGAGCGGCTACTGGTGGTGGTATATCCCGCCCGGCCTGATGGTCGCGCTGCTCGGCACCTCGCTGGCCCTGCTCAACTTCGGCATCGACGAGTTCATCAACCCGCGGCTCCGCGCGGCCGGCCTGACCAGGCGCCAGGCCAAGAAGACGCGCGGCTCAGGGCTGCCCAAGCGGTTCGAGCTCGGCCTCACCCCCGTCGTCCGCCCCACCGCCGGGCCGGCGCCCGCCGTCCCGGCCGGGGCCGCCGCGGCCACCGATCACACCCAGGAGGCGGGGATATGAGCGGCCAGCCGCTGCTGGACATCCGCGGCCTGCAGGTGGACTACGGGGCCGGCCCGGGCGCGGTGCACGCGGTCGTCGGCGCCGACCTGGTGCTGCGCCGCGGCGAGGTGCTCGGGCTGGCCGGCGAGAGCGGCAGCGGCAAGTCCACGCTGGCCTACGCCGCGATCCGGCTGCTCCGCGCCCCCGGCATGATCACCGGCGGCGAGGTGCTCTACTACCCCGAGCCGGAGCGCAGCGTGGATCTGCTGTCCCTGGACGAGCCGCAACTGCGCGAGCTGCGCTGGTCACACATCGCGGTGGTACTGCAATCCGCGATGAACGCACTCAACCCGGTGCTGTCCATCGGCGTCCAGCTCACCGACGTGCTGGCGGCCCACCAGCCCGGCCAGCCGGCCGCCGCCCGGCAGCGGCGGGCCACCGAACTGCTCGACATGGTCGGCATCACCGCCGACCGGCTGCGCAGCTTCCCGCATGAGCTGTCCGGCGGGATGCGGCAGCGGGTGATGATCGCGATGGCGCTCGCGCTGGAGCCGTCGATCGTCATCCTGGACGAGCCGACCACCGCGCTGGATGTGGTCACCCAGCGGGAGATCCTGGAGGAGCTGACCGCGCTGCGCGAGCGGCTCGGCTTCGCGGTGCTGTTCATCACGCACGACCTGTCGCTGCTGGTCGAGATCGCGGACTCGATCGCGGTCATGTACGCGGGCCGCATGGTGGAACAGGCCGCCGCGGCCGACCTGTTCCGCGCCCCCCGGCACCCGTACACGGTCGGGCTGCTGAACTCGTTCCCGCCGCTGCACGGCCCGCACCGGCAGATGACCGGCATCCCCGGGTCACCACCTGACCTGCGGATGCTGCCGGTCGGCTGCGTGTTCCACCCGCGTTGCCGGTACGCGATGGACCTCTGCCGCGAGCAGTCCCCGCCCCTGGAGCAGCCAGCGGCGGGCGCGGGCCCCGGCATCCGGCTGGCGTCGTGCTGGCTGCAGGACGGCCAGCATGAGGTACCGTCCGAGCTGGCGCTGCCCGAGCCGGGCCAGGCCGAACTGACCCCCATTGTGCCGAACGCCAATGCCCGCGACTCCAGCGTCCCTGCCTCCACTGCCGCCGCTGGCCATGCGGCCACCCCCGAGCCCGGGAGCCTGGCATGACCGAGACCGCCACCGCCCCCCGGGCCCCGGAGACCGGCGTCCCGCTGCTCGAGGCGCGCGGGCTGACCAAGCACTTCCACCTGCATCACACGCCGCGCCGCGGCCGGGCCCGGCTGGCCCGCGGCGCCGCCGCGGCGCCCCCGGTCGTGCATGCGGTGGAGAGCGTCTCGCTGACCCTGCCGCAGTCCGGGATCACCGCGGTGGTCGGTGAGAGCGGCTCCGGCAAGTCCACGCTGGCCCGGTTGCTGGCCCGGCTGATCACTCCCACGTCCGGGGAACTGCGGCTGGACGGCCAGCCGGTGCCCGCGGCCAGCCGGGGCCGCCGGCAGTACGCCCGGGATGTGCAGCTGGTCCTGCAGGACCCGTTCTCCTCGCTCAACCCGGTGCACGACGTGCGCTACCACCTGGCCCGGCCGCTGCAGATCCACGGCCTGGGCGAGCCGGGCGCGACGCTGGACTCGGCCGCCACGGCCCTGCTGGAGCGGGTGTCGCTCACCCCGGCCGCCCAGTTCCTCCGCAAGTACCCCCATGAGCTGTCCGGCGGCCAGCGGCAGCGGGTGGCGATCGCCCGCGCGCTGGCCGTCCGGCCCCGGGTGCTGCTGGCCGATGAGCCGGTCTCGATGCTCGACGTGTCAATCCGGCTCGGTGTCCTGAACCTGCTCGGCGACCTGCGGGAGCGGGACAAGCTCGGCATCCTCTACATCACCCATGACATCGCCTCGGCCCGCTACCTGGCCGACGTGATCATGGTGATGTACGCCGGGGAAGTGGTCGAGTCCGGTCCCGCCTCGGTGGTCACCGACCAGCCCGCGCACCCGTACACGCAGCTGCTGCTCAGTGCGGCGCCGGATCCGGACCGCGCCGAGCCGCCCTCATTGCAGGGCCGTGGTTCCCCGCCAAGCCTGGTGGCGCCACCGAGCGGCTGCCGGTTCCACCCGCGCTGCCCGCACGCGATGGCGGTC
>DATCUG010000679.1:0-7924 GCA_036567525.1 Streptosporangiaceae bacterium
GGGCCAGCGCCCCGGGGATCGAGGTGCTCAAAACTGCTCCGCCAGGCCCGCCTCGACCGCCGGGTGCACCGCGCGGCGCGGGCCGGGCACCTCGCCGCACAGCCGCGGCGTCGGGAAGATCTTGCCCGGGTTGCACAGCCCGGCCGGGTCGAACGCGCAGCGCAGCAGCTGCATCGTGTCCAGGTCCTCGGCGCTGAACATCCGCGGCATGTACTTGGCCTTGTCGGAGCCCACTCCGTGCTCGCCGGTGATGGAGCCGCCGTGCTGGATGCACAGGTCCAGGATGGCGCCGGACACCTTCTCGGCCGCCGCCTCCTCACCCGGCACGGCGTCGTCATACAGCACCAGCGGATGCAGGTTGCCGTCCCCGGCGTGGAACACGTTGGCCACCCGGATGCCGGACTCGCTGGACAGCGCGGCGATCTTGTCCAGCACCTCGCCCAGCGCGGTCCGCGGCACCACGCCGTCCTGCACGATGTAGGCCGAGCTGATCCGGCCCACCGCGGCGAACGCGGACTTGCGCCCGGCCCAGATCGCGGCCCGCTCGGCCGGGTCGTCCGCCGCCCGGATCTCGGTCGCGCCGGCCTGCTCGCACAGCGCCCGCACCGCGGCCGCGTCCCGGCGCACATCGGCCTCAGGACCATCCAGCTCGACCACCAGCACGGCCCCGGCCCCGGCCGGGTAGTTGCAGGCCACCGCGGCCTCGGCCGCCTCGATGGCCAGCGCGTCCATCATCTCGATGGCCGCGGGCAGGATGCCGGCCCCGATGATCGCGGACACCGCCGCGCCGCCTTCGCCGGTGCTGCGGAAGCCGGCCAGCAGCGTGGTGATCACCTGCGGGATCCGGGTCAGCTTCACCACGATCTTGGTGACGATACCGAGCGTGCCTTCCGAGCCGGTGAACGCGCCGACCAGATCGTAGCCGGGCGCGCTGCCGGTGCCGTCGCCCAGCCAGGTCAGCTCGCCGGCCGGGGTGACGATCTGCAGCCCGGTCACATGGTGCACGGTGAAACCGTTCTTCAGGCAGTGCGCGCCGCCGGAGTTCTCCGCCACGTTCCCGCCCACCGAGCAGATCACCTGGCTGGACGGATCCGGCGCGTAGAAGAAGCCGTACGGCCGGGCGGCGGTGCTCACGGCCAGGTTGGTCACCCCGGGCTCCACGATGGCGCGCTGGCTGACCGGGTCGATCGCGATGATCCGGCGCATCTTCGAGGTGACGATCAGCACCCCGTCGGTGCGCGGCAGCGCGCCGCCGGACAGCCCGGTGCCCGAGCCGCGGGCTACGAACGGCACCCCGGCCCGGGCGCACTCGGTGACCACCGCCGCGACCTGCTCGGCCGTCTCGGGCAGCACGGCCAGCGCGGGCGCCGCCCGGTGCGAGGTCAGCCCGTCGCATTCGTAGGTGCGCAGCTCGGCCGGATCCGACACCACCCCGCCGGGCCCGCAGATCTCGGTCATCCGGGGCACCAGCGCCTCGACCGTCATCGCGCCTCCCATCAGGGGCCGCCCTGGCCGCGAAATGCCTGGCCACGGAATGCCTGGCCACGGAATGCCTGGCCGCGGAGTGCCTGGCCGCCGGATGCACGGTGCCGTCCGGTGCTCGCCGCCTGCGTGCTCCCTTACTCCCAGATTGCCTTCCCGGCGCGCGGGAGTCCATGCTGCCGGCCGGCCGTGTCGCCGCGGTCGCGGCCGGGCCGCGGCGCGGCTACGGCATCTCCTCGTAGGCCGGCAAGGTGAGAAACTCGGCGCAGTCATCGGCCAGTGCGACCTGGCTGAACAGCCCGGCCGCCTGGTCGAAGCGGGCCGCGTCATACGCCGCCCCCGCGGTCTCCCGGATCGTGGCCAGCTCCTCGCCGATGATCCGCTCCACCAGGTCCCGGGTCACCGGCTGGCCGTCGTCCAGCCGGACGTTGTTATGCAGCCACTGCCACACCTGGGACCGGGAGATCTCCGCCGTGGCCGCGTCCTCCATCAGGTTGAAGATGGCCACCGCCCCGTTGCCGCCCAGCCAGGACGCCAGGTACTGCAGCCCGACGCTGATGTTGTTGCGCAGCCCGGCCTCGGTGACGCTGCCCGGCGTCTTGCTCACCGCGAGCAGGTCGGCGGCGGACACGCTGACCTCGGGACGCTGCTTGCCGAGCTGGTTCGGCGAGCTGCCCAGGGTGGCGTCGAACACCTCGCGGCACAGCCCGACCAGGTCGGGGTGGGCCACCCAGGATCCGTCGAAGCCGTCCCCGGCCTCGCGTGTCTTGTCGTCCCGCACCTTGGCCATGGCCACCGCGTTGACCTCCGGGTCGCGGCGGCTCGGGATGAACGCGGCCATCCCGCCCATCGCGTGCGCGCCGCGGGCGTGGCACGTCTTCACCAGCAGCTCGGTGTAGGCCCGCATGAACGGTGCGGTCATCGTGACCGAGTTCCGCTCCGGCAGCACGAACTCCTGGCCCCGGCTGCGGAACTTCTTGATCACGCTGAACAGGTAGTCCCACCGGCCCGCGTTCAGCCCGGCGCTGTGGTCGCGCAGCTCGTAGAGGATCTCGTCCATCTCGAACGCGGCCGGGATGGTCTCGATCAGCACCGTGGCCCGGATCGTGCCGCGCGGGATGCCCAGCCGGTCCTGGGCCAGGCTGAACGCGTCGTTCCACAGCCGGGCCTCGAGGTGGCTCTCCATCTTGGGCAGGTAGAAGTACGGCCCGGAGCCCTTGTCGAGCTGGCGCCGCGCGCAGTGGAAGAAGTACAGCGCGAAGTCGAACAGGCTGCCGGACACCCGCTGCCCGTCCACCAGGACGTGCTTCTCGTCCAGGTGCCAGCCGCGCGGCCGGACCACGATCGTGGCCAGCTCGCTGTCCGGCGCCAGCCGGTACGACTTGCCCTCCTCGCTGGTGAAGTCCAGCGTCCGGTCCAGCGCGCCGATCAGGTTGAGCTGGCCGGTGACCATGTTCTCCCAGAACGGCGTGTTCGCGTCCTCGAAGTCAGCCAGCCACACGTTGGCCCCGGAGTTGAGCGCGTTGATGGTCATCTTCCGGTCGGTCGGCCCGGTGATCTCGACCCGGCGGTCGACCAGCCCGGGCGCGGGCGGCGCCACCCGCCAGTCCGCGTCCTCCCGGATGGCCCGGGTGCCGGGCAGGAAGTCCAGCATCCCCCCGGCGGACAGCTCCTGCTGCCGGGCCGCGCGCGCGGCCAGCAGCTCGGCGCGGCGGCCGCCGAACTCCCGCTGCAGCGCCGTGACCAGGTCAATGGCTTCTGGGGTGAGTACCTCGTCGAAGCGGTCTCCCCGCGGGCCGGTTATCTGCACACCCTCGCTGGCCATGCCGCGCTCCTCCCGGTGGTCGGTTGGCCGCCATGTTACTCGCCAGTAATGACGGCGCGCCGCGTATTGCTGGCTTCGTAGCACTGCCGCCGCGTGCCGGTCAAAGTGTTCCCGGCCACATCCGGGGCACAACCCGCGCCGGGCCGGTGTTTATTGAGGTGAGCGTAACCCGGAGGCATGACAGCATTGACAAACCACGACCACGCAGTCCGCCGATCCCACGTGAGCAGCCGATGACGTATCCCGCCGAGCAACCCGCCAGCCCCGCCGAGCCGGAGGGCGCGCCCGGCCCCAGTGACGTGGGCGAGCTGGACCTGCTGGACCGCCATGCCCTGCGCCGGGTCAGCGGGCTGTCCACCGAACTTCAGGACGTCAGCGAGGTCGAGTACCGCGCGCTCCGCCTGGAGCGGGTCATCCTGGTCGGCGTGTGGACCGAGGGCACGCTGGCCGACGCGGAGAACTCGCTGCGCGAGCTGTGCCGGCTGGCCGAGACGGCCGGCTCGGTCATCCTGGATGGCCTGGTGCAGCGGCGCGGCCGCCCGGACGCCGCCACCTACATCGGCGCGGGCAAGGCCGCCGAGGTGGCCGCCCTGGTCGCCGCGTCCGGCGCGGACACCGTGATCTGCGACGGCGAGCTGACGCCGAGCCAGCTGCGCCGTCTGGAAGGCGTGGTCAAGGCCAAGGTCATCGACCGGACCGCGCTGATCCTGGACATCTTCGCCCAGCACGCCCGGAGCAAGGAGGGCAAGGCCCAGGTCGAGCTGGCCCAGCTCGAGTACCTGCTGCCCCGGCTGCGCGGCTGGGGCGAGTCGCTGTCCCGGCAGGCCGGTGGCCGGGTGGCGGGCGGTGGCGGCATCGGCACCCGTGGCCCCGGCGAGACCAAGATCGAGACTGACCGGCGCCGGATCCGGACCCGCACCGCGCGGCTGCGCCGCCAGCTGGCCGAGATGTCGGTCGGCCGCCAGGTGCAGCGCCAGCAGCGGCGCAGCCGGGCCGTGCCGGCCGTGGCCATCGCCGGCTACACCAACGCGGGCAAGTCGAGCCTGCTGAACCGGCTGACCGGGGCGGGCGTGCTGGTGGACGACTCGCTGTTCGCCACGCTGGACCCCGCGGTGCGCAGGGCACGCACCCCGGCCGGGCGCTGGTTCACCCTGACCGACACGGTCGGTTTCGTCCGGCACCTGCCGCATCAGCTGGTCGAGGCGTTCCGGTCCACGCTGGAGGAAGTGGCCGAGGCCGACCTGATCCTGCACGTGGTGGACGGCGGCGACGCCGACCCGCAGGCCCAGATCTCGGCCGTGCGCGAGGTGCTCGGCGAGATCGGCGCCGGGGATGTCGCCGAGCTGGTGGTGATCAACAAAGCGGACACGGCCGACCCGATCGAGCTCAAGGCGCTGCAGCTCCGCGAGCCGCACAGCGTGGTGGTCTCGGCCCGGACCGGGGCCGGGCTCGACGACCTGCTGGCCGCCATCGAGACCGCGCTGCCGCAGCGCGACCGCGAGGTCAGCGCGGTGGTGCCCTACGTGCGCGGCGACCTGGTGGCCCGCGCGCACCAGGAGGGCGAGGTGCTGGCGCTCCGGCACGGCGCGGCCGGCACCGAGCTGACCGCCCGGGTCCCGCCCGACCTGGCCGCCGAGATCGACAGCATCGCCGTCCCCGCCAGCAGCTAACCCATCCTTGCTTCCGAACGCCAGTGCCCGGCCGCTCCCGGCTTGATCACCAACCGATTGCGGTGGCCAGAGCGCAACGCCGCTGACGCTGCGTCTGAACGCTCCCCGGCTGGCCTGTGGAGCACGCTTCGCGACCACTTTTCACGCCTCCGGTGCGGCTACTGCCCGGTTTGACCCGCTTCTGGCGCATCAACCGCGTGAAATGTGGGAGCCGGCTGCCCCCGGACACGCGCGGCTGGGGGTAAGGGCGGTGAGATATCGAAGCGCTGCAATTTGCAGACCTTATCCGGTAAAGCCAAGTGTGTCAGGACGGCTAAATGCAATGGTTTGCATTACCCGCTTGCGAGCACGCGGCCGGTATTGGGTGACGCCTCGCGCCAGTCCCGCACCGCGGCATTTTCCCTGGTGGCGGCTGGCCCAGCCGGGACCACGGACAAACCGGGCGAATGCGGCCTGTCGGCGCTCCCGGGTAGCCGCGGGCCGGCTGACCCGGCCGCCCGCCACGGTGCCATCCGGCGGCTGCGATCCGGCCCGGCCCGCGTGTCCGGCACCGGCCCGGCTCGCCCGCAAACCCCGCGGCACCAGGCTTAACGGCACGCGAACAGCGCGTGGCGGGGAGCTGGCCGGGCGGTCGTCCGGTGCGCCCGCGGGCCGCCGGGCCAGCCTGGCGGGCCCGGCCACCGGGCGGTTGGCGGGGCGGCCAGCCCGGTCTCCGGAGACGTTACGGCAACCGAAGTTACTAACACGTACAGAAGTCATACCTCCTCAGACCGCCACGCTCAGTGAGATCCGGGAAAGGCTGTTAATTTCTGGTCTGACTTCTTTGTGATAGTGCCTGTACAGGGACCCTGTAGTGCAATACCGTAACTGAACCGATATGTTGGTTGCCGCATCCACAGCACCAGCTGTCGGCCGCCGAGCCGCCTGTTCGACCGGGCGCCTGGCGGGGGGGCCAGTAGGGACGAGCTATGGCAGGTGACCGCGGATGACGCAGGTACGCCCCATGTTGCACGCACCCTGCTGCCTGCCTGCGGCGGACTTCGCCACGATCGGAGCCTTGATGCTGAGGACCGCGCCACGGGGGGCGCGCCAGTGACCGTACGCCTGCTGACCAATATTGGCCGTCTCTGGACCGGGTCCGAGATCTGGAGCAACGCGGCCATCCTCACCCACAACGACCGGATCGCCTGGGTCGGCCGGGCCTCTGAGCTGCCCGCCAGCCTGCCTGGTGTGGTCGAGGACATCGTCGACGTCGACTCGGTGGAGAACCTGGGCGGGGGCCTGGTCACGCCGGGCCTGATCGACGCGCACACCCATCCGGTCTACGCCGGGAACCGCTGGGCCGAGCTGGCCATGGTGGCGGGCGGCTCGTCGCCCAATGAGATCGCCGCGGCCGGCGGCGGGATGGCGTCCACCGTCACCGTGACCCGGGGCACCGACCCCTGGACGCTGTGCAACGGGGTGCGGGCCCGGCTCCGTGACTGGCTGCGCTCCGGCTGCACCACGATCGAGGCCAAGACCGGTTACCACCTGACCCGTGACGGTGAACTGGCCGACGTGCGCATGCTGCGCTCGCTGGAGGGCGAGCCGGGCATGCCGCGGGTGCACGTCACGTTCCTGGCCGCGCACTCGGTGCCGCCGGAGTACTTCGGCCGCCGTCATGACTACATCGACGCGGTCGGCACCTGGTGCTCGGACGCGGCCGCGGTCGGCGCGGACAGCGTCGACGTGCTGTGTGAAGAGGGCCGGTTCACCGAGCGGGAGGCCCGCTGGATCCTCAGCGCCGGCCGGGCCGCTGGCCTGCTGCCCCGGGTGCACGCGTGCGGCGAGACCCGGACCGGCGCCGCCCGGCTGGCCGCCGAGCTGGGCTGTGCCTCCGCGGACATCCTGCACGAGGCGGGTGACGAGGACGTGGCCGCGCTGGCCCGGGCGGGCGTGGCCGCGGTGGTCTGCCCCGGCACCTCGCTGCAGGTGGGCAAGAAGCCGCCGGTGCGGGCGCTGCTGGACAAGGGTGTGCCGGTCGCGCTGGGCTCGGACCACACCCCAGGCGGCAACGGGATCACGTCGATGCCGCTGGTCATCTCGCTGGCCGTGTCGCAGTTCGGGCTGAGTGTGGCCGAGGCGCTGCGGGCGGCCACGCTGGGCGGCGCCCAGGCGCTGCGCGCCCCGGACCGGGGCGGCATGGTGCGCGGCCGGTTCGCCGACATCGTGCTCTGGGACGCCGACCACGAAGGCGCGTTCGCCTGGTCCTACGGCCTCAAGCCGAGCCGGGTCTGGCTGGGCGGCGAGCCGGTAGCGCTGAACTAGCTGCTAGCGCGGCCCGTCCCAGCCGGGATGTCCGAGGCCTGTGCTGGACTGACCGCATGGAGAATTCCCGATACCTCGAGTGCCTCGCCGCCGACTACACCCGGCTGCGGGCCGTCGTGCCGGACAAGCTGACCGCGCCGGTGCCGACCTGCCCGGGCTGGACCGTAGCCGACCTGACCCGGCACGTCGGCGAGGTGTACCGGCACAAGACGCTGGCCATGCGGGAGGGCACCGAGCCCGCGACGTTCCCGCCCCCGGGCCTAGCCGGCCAGGAGCCGGTCGCACTGCTCGACTGGACCTACGCTGAGCTGCGCGCCGAGTTCGCGGCCCGGAAGCCGGCCGATCCGGCGGGCTCGTGGTACACCCCGGACCAGACAGTCGGCTTCTGGATCCGGCGGATGGCTCAGGAGACGGTCATCCACCGCATCGACGCCGAGCTAGGTGCCGGGCAGCCGGTCAGCCCGGTGCCGGCCGACCTGGCCGTCGACGGCATCGACGAGCTGCTCAAGGTGTTCGTGGCGTTCAGCGTGGCCGAGTGGGGCGACTACTTCACCGAGGTGCTGGCCAGCTCGCCGGGCCGGACGTACCTGGTGCGCACCGACGGCGCGGCGTGGCGGGCGCGCACCGGCCCGGGCCAGTT
>DATCUG010000680.1:0-3786 GCA_036567525.1 Streptosporangiaceae bacterium
TGCTGGACACCATCGAGAAGGACGGCCTGCTGGCCAACGTCACGCAGGTCGGCGGACAGCTCCGGGCCGACATCGAGGCCACCGGCCACGGGCTGGTCAGCACCGCGGCCAGCCACAGGCCGCGGCCGCGCACCCCGGCCAGCAGCGGGTGCCGGATCGCGGCCAGCCCGCCGGCCAGCAGCTGGCCGACCGCCGCCGCCTGGGCCAGCAGGCCGTCGGTCTCGATGGTGTCCAGCACGGCCAGCGCGGCCGCGCAGGCCACCGGGTTGCCGCCGAACGTGCTGCCGTGGTCGCCCGGGCGCAGCACCGTCCCGGCGTCGCCCAGCCCGACGCAGGCGCCGATCGGCAGCCCGCCACCCAGCCCCTTGGCCAGCGTGAGCACGTCCGGCCGGACCTGCTCGTGCTGGTGCGCGAACCAGGTCCCGGTCCGGCCGATGCCGCTCTGGATCTCATCCAGCACCAGCAGCGCGCCCGCCTGGTCACAGGCGTCCCGGGCGGCGGCCAGGTAGCCGGCCGGCGGCGGCACGACGCCGCCCTCGCCCAGGCAGGGCTCCAGGAAAACGGCGGCCACGTCCGCGCGAATGGCCGGCCGTAGCGCCGCCGCGTCCCCGTAGGGCACGAACCGAACATCAATCCCATAGGGCCCGAACGCTTCCCGGATGGAACTCTTGCCGGTCAGTGCGAGGGCGCCCAGCGTGCGGCCATGAAAGCCGCCTTCGGCCGCGACGAAGACCGGGCGAGCCGGGCCCTGGGCGCGGCGGGCCAGCTTGATCGCGGCCTCGTTGGCCTCGGTCCCGGAGTTGCAGAAGAACACCCGGCCGGGACTGCCCAGCAGGGCCAGCAGACGTTCGGCCAGCGCGACCTCGGGCTCGTGCAGGTACAGGTTGGAGGTGTGCGCGATGCTGCGGACCTGCCGGCTGACCGCGTCGATGATGGCCGGGTGGGCGTGCCCGAGCGAGCTGACCGCGATGCCGGCCATCAGGTCTAGGTACTCGCGGCCGTCCACGTCCCAGACCCGGCAGCCCTCGCCCCGGGCCAGCGCGACCGGCGGAGTCCCGTAGTTGCCCATCAGCGCGGCGCCGAACCGGGCCTGCAACTGCTCCGTCGCCGTCACTGTGCCGCCTCCGCTCCGTCCGGGAACACTGTGTCAGGGACCACTGGGTCGGGGACGACCATGGTGCCGATGCCGGAGTCGGTGAAGATCTCCAGCAGCACCGAGTGCGGCAGCCGGCCGTCCAGCACGTGCGCCTGCGGCACCCCGCCGCGCACCGCGCGCAGGCATGCCTCCATCTTCGGGATCATCCCGGCGCTCAGCCCGGGCAGCAGGGCGGCCAGTTCGGCCGCGCTGAGCCGGCTGATCACCTCACCGCGGCTGGCCGCCACGCCGCCGTTCCAGTCCCGGTACAGCCCTTCGACGTCGGTCAGCACGACCAGCTTGGCCGCGCCCAGCGCGACGGCCAGCGCGGCCGCGGCGGTGTCCGCGTTCACGTTGTACACCTCGCCGTCGGTGCCCCGGGCCACGCTCGAGATGACCGGCACCCGGCCGTCCCGGAGCAGCGCCTGCACCGCGCCCGGGTCGACCGCGTCGATCTCGCCGACCAGGCCGAGGTCCACCGGCTCGCCGTCCACCATGGCGGCGCGGCGGCTCGCGGTGAACAGGTTGGCGTCCTCCCCGGACATGCCGATGGCGAACGGGCCATGCCGGTTGACCAGCCCGACCAGGTCGCGGTTGACCTGGCCGGTGAGCACCATGCGGACCACGTCCATGGCTTCCGGCGAGGTGACCCGCAGCCCGGCCTTGAACGTGCTGGGCACGCCGAGCCGGTCCAGGTGGGCGGAGATCTGCGGCCCGCCGCCGTGCACCACCACCGGGCGCAGCCCGGCGTGCCGGAGGAACACCACGTCCTCGGCGAACGCCTGCCGCAGGTCGTCGTCGGTCATCGCGTGGCCGCCGTACTTGAGCACCACGATCCGGCCGTGGAAGCGGCTCAGCCAGGGCAGCGCCTCGATCAGCGTGGCCGCCTTGGCCAGCGCGGCGTCCCGGGCGGGGATGGCCTGGGCCGGACCGGGAAAATGCGCGGCTGCGGTCACGTCGAGTACGCCGAGTTCTCGTGCACGTAGGCCGCGGTCAGGTCGGTGGTGGCGATGGTCGCGGCGTGCGGCCCGGCGGACAGGTCCACGGTGATCGTGACCTGCCGGGGCCGCAGGTCGGCCTTGGCCCGGTCGTCGCCCGGGCAGCCGTTGCGGCACACCCAGACGCCGTTGATGGCGACGTTCAGCCGGTCCGGCTCGAACACCGCGTCGGTGGTGCCCACCGCGGCCAGGACCCGGCCCCAGTTCGGATCCTCGCCCGCGATGGCGCACTTGAGCAGGCTGGACCGGGCCACCGCGCGGCCGGCGGTGACCGCGTCCTGCTCGCTGGCCGCGCCGACCACCTCGACGGCGATCAGCTTGCTGGCCCCTTCCGCGTCCGCCTGCAGCTGGCGGGCCAGGTCGGCGCAGACGCCGGTCAGCCCGGCGGTGAACTCCACGGCGTCCGGCGCCACCCCGGCCGCGCCGCTGGCCAGCAGCAGCACGGTGTCGTTGGTGGACATGCAGCCATCGGTGTCCAGCCGGTCGAACGTCAGCCGGGTGGCCGCGCGCAGCGCGCTGTCCAGCACGCTGGCCGGCAGGTCGGCGTCGGTGGTCAGCACGCACAGCATGGTGGCCAGGCCGGGGGCGAGCATGCCCGCGCCCTTGGCCATGCCGCCGATCGTGTAGCCATCCACCCGGCTGAACGCGATCTTGCTCACCGTGTCGGTGGTCCGGATCGCGTCGGCCGCCGTGGTGCCGCCGCTCCGGGACGCCCCGGCCAGCGCCGCGTCGAGCCCGCTCAGCAGCAGGTCCATCGGCAGCCGCTCGCCGATCAGGCCGGTCGAGCAGACGGCGATCTCCCCGGCTGACCCGGCGGCCGCGCCAGGCTGCTCGCCGAGTGCTTGTGCTAGCCGTTCGGCGGTGGCATGGGTGTCCTGGAAGCCGAGCGGTCCGGTGCATGCGTTCGCGCCACCGGAGTTGAGCGCCACGGCCCGGACCCGGCCGCCGCGGAGCACCTGCTGCGACCACAGCACCGGGGCGGCCTTGACCCGGTTGCTGGTGAACACGCCGGCCGCCGCGCGGGACGGGCCGTCGTTCAGCACCACCGCGACGTCTCGCTCACCGGATGCCTTGAGCCCGGCGGCCACACCGGCCGCGCGGAAGCCGAGCGGGGCGGTCACGCTCATGGAGCGACTCCATTCACGGCCAGGCCTGCCCCCTCGGGCAGGCCGAGCATCAGGTTGGCGATCTGGACGGCCTGCCCGGCCGCCCCCTTGACCAGGTTGTCCTCGGCGGCGACGACGACCACCCGGCCGGCGTGCTGGTCCGCGGCGGCCTGCAGGTGCACGGTGTTGCCGCCGAGGGTGGCGGCCGTGCTGGGCCACTGCCCGTCCGGCAGCACCCGGACGAACGGCTCGCCCGCGTAAGCCTCCGCGAGCACAGTGCGCGGACTGGCCGTCGCGGCCTGGCCGGCCAGCCGGGCGGTGCAGGTGGCCAGGATGCCGCGCGGCATGGGCACCAGCAGCGGGGTGAACGACACGGTGGGGCGGGTGCCGGTGGCCTCGCCGAGGGCCTGCTCGATCTCGGGGGTGTGCCGGTGCACGCCGCCCACCTGATAGGCCGACACGGCGCCCATCACCTCGGTGGCCAGCAGCCCGGGGCGCAGGCTGCGGCCCGCGCCGGACGTCCCGGACGCGGCCACCGCCACGATGT
>DATCUG010000681.1:0-7739 GCA_036567525.1 Streptosporangiaceae bacterium
CCGACGTGCTGCTGTACACCAGCCGGGCGGTGGCCACCGCCCCCGGCACGGCAGGCAGCCTGGCCATCGCACGCACCGTGTCGGCCGCGCTATCGGGGGTGGTGCGGGACGTGCTGGCCGCCCGCCGGCCGGCCTGGGTGCTGGCCAAGGGCGGGATCACGTCGCACGACATCGCCACCCGCGGCCTGGGCATCCGCCGCGCGGTGGTGGCCGGCCAGCTGTTCCCCGGGCTGATCTCGGTGTTCCACCCGGCCGACGCGGACCCGGCCGCGATCGGGCTGCCCTACGTGGTGTTCGCCGGCAACGTCGGGGACGAGGGCACGCTGGCCCAGGTGGTGGACATCCTCAACGGGCGCCGGCAGCCGAGTGAACAGGAGGACGCCTGATGCGGATCGGCTGGCTCGGCCTGGGCGCGATGGGCGGGCCGATGGCGGCCTGCCTGGCCCGGGCCGGCCATCAGGTGCACGGCTACGACATCGCACCCGAGCGCACCGCCGCGCTGGCCGCGGCGGGCGGGCACGCGGCCAGCAGCATCGCGGCGGCGGTGGCGGGCGCCGACCTGGCCGCGATCATGGTGGCCACCCCGGACCAGCTCGGCCAGGTGCTGTCCGGCCCGGACGGCGTAGCCGCCGTGCTGCCCGCCGGGGCGATCGTGCTGATCATGGCCACGGTCGGGCCCGCGGCCGTCCAGGCCGCCGCCAGCCTGCTGGCCGGCCGCGGCAGCACCGTGCTGGACGCCCCGGTGTCCGGCGGGGTGACCCGGGCCGCGGCCGGCGACCTGCTGATCATGGTGTCCGGCCCGGACGCCGCGATCGGGCAGGCGCGGCCGGTGCTGGACGTGCTGGCCCGCACCGCCCCGGTGGTCGGCCCGGCCGCTGGCGATGGCCAGCGGATGAAACTGGTCAACCAGCTCCTGTGCGGCGTGCACATCGCGGCCGCGGCCGAGGCGCTGGCCTTCGCCGAGTCGCTCGGGTTGCGCCCAGCCGACTGCTGGCAGGTGCTCCGCGACGGCGCGGCCGCGTCGTTCATGTTCGCCGACCGCGGCGAGCGGATGGTGTCCGGCCAGTTCGGCCATGTGCGCAGCGCGCTGGACATCTTCGTCAAGGACATGGGCCTGGTCACCGCGGCCGCGGGCGAATCCGGCGCGGGCACCCCGCTGGCCCGCGCGGCCGCCCAGCTCTACCGGCAGGGTCACGAGCTGGGCCTGGGCGGGCTGGACGACGCCGCGCTGATCGACGTGCTGCGGGCCGGCCGGACCGCGCCGCAGTGACCGCGAGCCGGCCGGCGGCCGCCGCCCAGATTTCCCGCCTGCCGGGGTCAGTACCTGATGATGGGTGCATCCGACCAGCGAGGTACTGGCGTTATGACAGCAGAATTGATTGAACGGGCCCGGGCCGGCGATGAGGCGGCGTTCGGGCAGCTCATCGAGCCGCACCAGCGGGAGCTGATGGTGCACTGCTACCGGATGCTCGGCTCGATGCAGGACGCGGAGGACGCGCTGCAGGAGACGCTGCTGGCCGCCTGGCGGGGCTTCGCCGGGTTCGAGGCGCGGGCGTCCGTGCGCACCTGGCTGTACCGGGTGGCGACCAGCCGGTGCCTGAACGCGCTGCGGGCGGGCAGCCGCCGCCCGCCCACCGCGTCGGCGCCGTGGGCCAACACGCCTGAGCCGACCCGGCTCGGCGAGGTGCCCTGGCTGGAGCCGCTGCCGGACAGCGCGCTGGAAGGGCTGGCCGACAGCGCGCCAGGGCCGGAGGCCCAGTACGAGGCCAGCGAGGCCATCTCGCTCGCGTTCGTGACCGCGCTGCAGCTGCTGCCACCCCGGCAGCGGGCCGTGCTCATCCTGCGCGACGTGCTCGGCTACCCGGCCCGCGACGTGGCCGGGCTGCTGGAGGTGACCGAGGAATCGGTGACCAGCGCGCTGAAGCGGGCCCGGGCCGCGGTCCGGCAGCGGCTGGACGAGACCAGCGGCCAGCCGGCCGCCCCGGCACCCGGCTCGGCGGAAGAACAGGACCTGGTGGCCCGGTTCACCCGGGCCTTCGAGGCCGGCGACGTGGCCGGCATCGTGGCCTTGTTCAGCGAGGACGCCTGGCTGCGCATGCCGCCGCTGCCGCTGGAATACCAGGGCCGCGACCTGGCCTACCGCTTCTTCACCGCGATCTGGGCCGGCCGCAGCTACCGGCTGGTGCCGACCCGGGCCAACGGGCAGCCCGCGTTCGGCCTGTACGTGCACGACCCGCAGGCCGGGACGCACCGGGCGGTCGGCCTGCTCACGGCCACCCTGGCCGGCCAGCAGATCTGCGAGCTGACCCGGTTCGAGGCGGGCGTGCTGCCGCGGTTCGGGCTGCCCCGGATGCTGCCCGGCTAGCCGGCCGGCCGCCGGAGCGTGACGGTGACGCTGCGCACCGACGGTTTCAGCGTCACCGTGCCGGTGCTTTCGTCCACCGTGCCCGCGCTGGCCCGCGCGATGTTGCTGGCGAACGCGGGCACGGTGGAACAGCACCGGGCCGGCCGGGGCCTGCCCGGACAAGGTCAGCGTGACCGTTGTGCCGGCGCCGCGGATGGTCAGCCCCAGGTGGTGGTTATCGGTGGTGGGGAAGTTGGCCACGCTGATCGGCTGGTTGCGGGTGAGCCAGCCGCCCGGCACGCCGCGGCCGATGATCAGGGGGCGGCCAGCACGGCGCCTGCCGCAGCGAATGGCCGGGCGGGCCGGCTGGTGAGCGCCATCGCTACCGCCTCGTTTTCGGGCTGGCTAACGACTTGTCCAGCTTGCGGGTGTCGCGCAGCTCGGCGTACGGCTCCTGGTCCGGTGGTGTGCCCGCGGCGATGGCCCGGCCGCGGATCAGCTCGGCGTTGAACTCCGCGCCGAACAAGATGGCGATGTTCGAGATCCACATCCAGATCAGGAAGATGATGATGCCGCCGAGGCTGCCGTAGACCTTGTTGTAGTGCCCGAAGTTGGCCACGTACACCGCGAACAGGCCGGATGCGATCAGCCACAGAATGACCGCGATGAAGCCGCCGGGGCTGACCCAGCGGAAACCCTGCCGGGCGTTCGGGCTGGCCCAGAACAGGATGGCGAACATGATGCTGACGATGATCAGCAGCACCGGCCACTTGGCGATGCTCCACGCGGTCACCGCGGCCGAGCCGATGCCCAGCCCGTTCCCGACCCGGCTGGCCAGGCTGCCGGTGATCACGACGATCAGCACCGAGGCCACCAGCAGCACCAGCATGACCAGCGTGACGCCCAGCCGGATCGGGTACGTCTTCCAGGCTGGCCTGCCCTCGGGCACGTCGTAGATGGCGTTCGAGGCCCGCATGAACCCGGCCACGTAGTTGGACGCGGACCACAGCCCGAGCACCAGGCTGACCACGGTCAGGATGCCGGCCGCGGCATGGTTGCTCTGCAGGTGGCTGATGGCGTGCGTCAGGATGGTCCGCACGTTGGCCGGGGCCAGCTGGGTCATGCCGTTGACCACCGGCTGGGTGGTCGACTTGCCGATCAGGCCCAGCAAGGAGACGAGCACCAGCAGCCCGGGGAAGATGGACTGGATGCCGTAGTAGGTCAGCGCCGCGGCCCAGTCCCGCAGGTTGTCCGCCTTGAACTCTTTGGCCGACCGGCGGGCCGCCGCGAGCCAGCCACCGCGGCCAAGCTCGACGGGGTTGCCCGGGGTCTTGTTGGTGGTATCCGGGTCACGCACCGACCGGCGCCCCGCGACTGGTTCCGCCATGGCGGCTACCTCCTCCTCCAGGCAGCTGGCCTGAGGGTCATCCACTACCCGACCGGTCCAGGTGCTAACGCGCGGAGGTGCCGTATCCTGCTCTGACATACGGCGGTGTGGCAGCGGGAAGGTCGTCATGGCGGGCAGCACAGAGCCGGCGCGCGCGCCGGTGCCCACCCTGTCGCGGCGGCACGCGGCCGGCGCGCCGAGCGCCCGCGGGCTGCTGCTCACCCTGCTCGGCGAGTGCGTGCTGACCGGCGACGGCACCGCCTGGACGTCGGCCGTGCTGGACGTGCTGGGCCGGCTCGGCATCGAGGAGAAGGCGACCCGGCAGGCGCTGATGCGCACCGCCGCGGCCGGCTGGCTGGCCGCCGAGAAGCACGGCCGCCGCACCCGGTGGCGGCTCACCGACAGCGCCCGCCAGCTGCTCACCGGCGGTGCGGAGCGGATCTACTCGTTCACCGGCCCGGCCGAGGACTGGGACGGCCGCTGGCTGCTCATCTACGCGCGGGTCCCGGAGAGCGACCGGCGGGCCCGGCTTGTGGTGCGCACCCGGCTGAACTGGGCCGGGTTCGGCTCACTCGGCGCGGGCCTGTGGATCAGCCCGCACCCGGCACGGGCCGCGGAGGCGGTCGGCGTGCTCGAAGCGGCCGGGCTGGCCGAGGACGCGCACGTGTTCGTGGCCACCCGGTCCGGGCTGGCCGACGTGCGGGTGATGGTGGCCACCGCCTGGGACCTGGCCGAGATCGAGGCGCAGTACGAGCGGTTTATCGAGGAGTTCCGGGCCGAGGCCCCGGCTGACCCGCTGGCCCGGCTGATCGAGCTGGTGCACGCGTGGCGGCGGTTCCCGTCCATCGACCCGGTGCTGCCCCGGGAACTGCTGCCCGCCCGGTGGAGCGGGCTGCCCGCGGCCCAGCTGTTCGCCGACCGGCGGCAGCGGTGGTCCGCTGACGCCCGCCTGGAGTGGAAACGCCTCAACGACATCGGCTGACTCACGGCCGGGCCGGCGGCCCGGTGCCGTCCGGGCAACCCCACGCGAACGTGCTACGCACACTTGACGTAACGACCAAGGAACGTAGAACATAGGCAGCGTAACCTGGACCAGAGGGGCTGATCAACCATGACCAGTGACACGCCGCTGCCCCAGGTGGACTTCCGCACTGACCCGGCCCAGTACCGGCACTGGCGGCTGGCCTGCGACGGGCCGGTCGCCACGCTGACCATGGACGTGGCCGAGCAGGGCGGCCTGACCCCCGGCTACGAGCTCAAGCTGAACTCCTACGACCTCGGCGTGGACATCGAGCTGTACGACGCGGTGCAGCGGCTCCGGTTCGAGCACCCGGAGGTCCGCGCGGTCGTGCTGACCAGCGGCAAGGACAAGGTGTTCAGCGCCGGGGCGAACATCCGGATGCTGGCCGCCGCGCCGCACCCGTGGAAGGTCAACTTCTGCAAGTTCACCAACGAAACCCGCAACGGCATCGAAGACGCAACGGCTAGTTCCGGGCAGCTGTACCTGGCCGCGCTGAACGGGACCGCGTCCGGCGGTGGCTACGAGCTCGCCCTGGCCTGTGCGCACATCATGCTGGTGGACGACCGGTCATCCACCGTGTCACTGCCCGAGCTGCCGCTGCTCGGGGTGCTGCCCGGCACCGGCGGGCTGACCCGGGTCACCGACAAGCGGCACGTGCGCCGCGACCTGGCCGACTACTTCGCCACCAAGTCCGAGGGGGTCGGCGGCAAGAAGGCGGTCGCCTGGCGGCTGGTCGACGAGGCAGTGCCGCGCGGGCAGTGGGCCGAGGTCGTGGCCCAGCGGGCCCAGGAACTGGCCGCCCAGTCCACCCGGCCCGCCGGGGCCGGGGCCACGGGGATCGAGCTGACCCCGCTGGCCAAGACCCGGACTCAGGACACGATCGAGTACAGCCACGTGACGGCCCGGCTGGACCGCAACCGGGGGGTCGCGGAGATCACCGTCCGCGGGCCGGACCACGCCCCGCCGGACAGCATCGAGCAGGTGCACCAGCAGGGCGCCGGGTTCTGGACCCTGGCTATGACCCGCGAGCTGGACGACCTCATCCTGGACCTGCGGACGAACGAACTCGAGCTGGGCACCTGGGTACTGCGCACGCGGGGCGGCGCGGAGCAGGTACTGGCGTTCGATCAAATGCTGCTGGACCACCGCGACGACTGGCTGGCCAGCGAGATCCTGCTGTACCTCAAGCGGACGCTGAAGCGGCTGGACGTGACCAGCCGCAGCCTGCTCGCGCTGATCGAGCCGGGCAGCTGCTTCGCCGGGTCGCTGCTGGAGCTGGCGCTGGCCGCCGACCGCAGCTACATGCTGGCCGGGGTGTTCGAGGAGACCGACCCGGACGCCGACCCGGCCACGATCACCGTCGGCCCGGCCAGCCTGGGCCCGCTGCCCATGGGCAACGGCCTGACCCGGCTGCAGACCCGGTTCCTGGGCGACGCCGACGGGCTGGCCGCGGCCGAGAAACGGGCCGGCGAGCCACTGGATGCGGCCGACGCCGGGCGGCTCGGCCTGGTCACGTTCGCCCCGGACGACATCGACTGGGACGAGGAGGTCCGGATCGCGGTCGAGGAGCGGGCCAGCTTCAGCCCGGACGCGCTGACCGGCCTGGAAGCGAACTACCGGTTCGCCGGGCCGGAAACACTGGAAACCAAGATCTTCGGCCGGCTGACCGCCTGGCAGAACTGGATCTTCTACCGCCCGAACGCCTCGGGTCCCGACGGAGCGCTGCGCAGGTACGGCACCGGGCAGCGCGCCGACTTCGACCGAAAGCGAGTCTGACCAGCCATGACCACGGCATCTGACTACTCCGAGAAGATCCCGAACAACGTCGACCTGCGCGAGGACCGCCGTCTGCAGCGCGCCCTGGAGTCGTGGCAGCCGAACTTCCTCACCTGGTGGGAGTCGATGGGGCCCACGCTGCCCACCCAGGACGTCTACCTGCGCACCGCGATCAACGTGGGCCGCGAGGGCTGGGCCCACTTCGGCCACGTGGCCATGAAGGACTACCGCTGGGGCATCTTCCTGGCCGAACGCGACCCCGGCCGGCAGATCGGCTTCGGCGCGCACAAAGACGAGCCCGCCTGGCAGAAGGTGCCCGGCGAGTACCGCGCCGACCTGCAGCGGCTGATCGTCATCCAGGGCGACACCGAGCCGGCCAGCGTGGAGCAGCAGCGCAACCTGGGCGCCACCGCGCCCAGCCTGTACGACCTGCGCAACCTGTTCCAGGTCAACGTCGAGGAAGGCCGCCACCTCTGGGCGATGGTCTACCTGCTGCACGCCTTCTTCGGCCGGGAGGGCCGGGAAGAGGCCGAGGAATTGCTGCACCGCAACTCCGGCAGCGAGGACTCGCCGCGCATCCTGGGCGCGTTCAACGAGGAAACCCCGGACTGGCTGTCGTTCTTCATGTTCACCTACTTCACCGACCGGGACGGCAAGTACCAGCTCGGCACGCTCAAAGAGTCCGCGTTCGACCCGCTGTCGCGCACCTGTGAGTTCATGCTCAAGGAGGAGGCGCACCACATGATGGTGGGCACCACCGGGGTGGACCGGGTGGTCGAGCGGACGGCCCAGGTGATGGTGGAGAACGACACCGACGACGTGGCCGCGCTCGGCGTGATCCCGCTGCCGGTGATCCAGAAGTACCTGAACTTCCACTACTCGGTGTCGCTGGACCTGTTCGGCGGGGAGACCTCGACCAACGTGGCCAACTACTACACCGCGGGGCTCAAGGGCCGGTGGCTGGAGGAACGCCGCAGGGACGACCACCGGCTGACCGACGACGCAGTCATGGTGGACGCGCTGGTCGACGCCGGGAACGGCCAGCGCAGCATCGGCGAGACCGAGGTGGCCGCGCTCACCGCGCTCAACTGCGACCTGCGCGGCCAGTACATCGCCGACTGCGCGAGCGGCGTCAAGCGGTGGAACCGGATCCTGGAGCAGGCGGGGCTCCCGCACCGGCTCGCGCTGCCGCACCACGGCTTCAACCGGCA
>DATCUG010000682.1:0-9431 GCA_036567525.1 Streptosporangiaceae bacterium
GTGCTGGATCCCGCCCGCCGCGTTGGTCAGCGCGACGACCCGGCAGCCGGCCGCGACCGCGGTGCGCACCCCGTGCACCACCACCGGCACCGGGTGGCCTTCGTACAGGTGCACCCGGCCGACGAAGACCAGCAGGCTGAGCGGCCCGGCGCGCAGCGAGCGGATGGTGCCGGCGTGCCCGGCCACGGTGGCGGCTGGGAAGCCGCCCAGCTCGGTGGCCGGGAACTCGGTGACCTCCGCGCCCAGCTCGGTGGCCAGCACGTCGGCGGCCGGGGCCCACCCGGAGCCGAGCACTACCGCGGCCTGGTGCCCGGCCTGGCCGGTCAGCTCGGCCAGCCGGGCCGCGCTGGCCGCCGCCGCCCGGTACGGCTCGGTGGCCGGGCCATCCGGTGGCGGGCCGGTCATGCCCGCACGTAGGGTTTGCCGTCCGCGGCGGGCGCCCGGACCCGGCCGACCAGGCCCGCCACCGCGACGATCGTGGCCACGTAGGGCAGCATGCCGAGCAGGAACGGGGAGATCGGCACCGTGATGCTGCCCATGAAGCTCTGCAGCGCCTCGGTGAAGCCGAACAGCAGCGCCGCCGCGGTGGCCCCCAGCGGCGTCCACCGGCCGAAGATCATCGCGGCCAGGGCGATGTAGCCGAGCCCGGAGGACATGTCCTTGCTGAACGTGCCGACCGACCCGATGGTCAGGTAGGCGCCGCCGATGCCGGCCAGCATGCCGCCCATGATCAGATTGCCATAGCGGATGCCGTTGACCTTGATGCCGACGGTGTCGGCCGCCGTCGGGTGCTCGCCCACCGCGCGCACCCGCAGCCCCCACCGGCTGCTGAACAGCCCGACCTGGACCGCGATGATCGCTGCGTAGGTGATGTACAGAAACAGCGTCGAGTCGAAGAAGATCGGCCCGATGATCGGGATGTCGCCCAGTCCTGGGACCTTGATCGCGCTGAACGTGCTCGCATTGTTGTACGTTTGCGCGTCCGGCACCAGCAGCCGGTCGTACAGGTAGCCGGTGATGCCGCTGATCAGCACGTTGAGCACCACGCCGAGGATGATCTGGTCGACCAGCCAGCGAATGGCGAACAGCGCCAGCACCAGACCGACCAGGCCGCCGGCCAGCGACCCGCCGATCAGGCCGAGCCAGAGCACGCCGACCGCGCTGGCCACGATGGCCGCGGTGAACGCGCCGAGCAGCAACTGGCCCTCGATCGCGATGTTGATCACCCCGGCCCGCTCACCCATGCAGCCGGCCAGCGCGCCGAGGATCAGCGGGATCGACGCGACCAGCGTGTTCTGCAGCAGGCTGACCACGTTGACCGGGATGCCGTTGGCCCAGGTTCCGGTGACCGCCCAGCAGAGCATGGAGATGACGAAGAACAGCAGCACCAGGCCGATGCTCAGCCGCTTGGCCCACGGCGGCTCGTCGATGACCGCGCGCAGCACGCCGAGCAGGATCGAGATCGCACCCAGGATCATCGGCACCAGCCGGGCGGGCGCGTGGATGCTCGGCACGTGTACCGAGGAGCCGGGCAGGGCGAGCGCGAACGTGGCGTCGCCCTTGTGCGCGAACATCCCGAACACGAAGATGTTGACCAGCCCGAACGCCGCGTACACCCCGGCCGCGATGTACCGGCGGTTGACCGTGATCGGGCGGCGCGCCGCGGTGACGGTGGCGAGCGCGGTCATCCGTTCCACCCCTTCGCCACTGCTTCCATCCCGGTGGACCGGGCCTGGCGGAGCCGGAACACCGCGCGGATCAGCGGCGGCGCGGCGACGAACAAGACGATCAGGCCTTGGATGACCTCGGTGATATCGACCGGCACCGAGGTGGCGGCCTGCATCACGGTGCTGCCTGCCCTGAGCGCGCCGAACAGCAGCGCGGCCAGCACCACGCCCAGCGGCTTGGCCCGGCCGAGCAGGGCGACCGTGATGCCGTCGATGCCGTAAGTGCCGTAGCTCTGGAAGTTCAGGCTGTAGAACGTGCCCTGGATGGTCACCGCGCCGGACAGGCCGGCCAGCCCGCCGGCCAGTGCCATGGCCAGCACCCAGGTGCGGCCCACGCTCATCCCGGCGGTGCGGGCCGCGCTCGGGTTGGCCCCGACCGCGCGGAACTCGAACCCGGTGGTGCTGCGGGCCAGCAGCCACCACATCCCGCCCGCGGCCGCCAGGGCGACCAGGAATCCGACGCCTACTTGCGGCGGTGGGCCGCCGACGTGCGGTAGCTGGGCGTTGCTGTCGATGCTCGGGCTGATCAGGTTGGACTGGTGCGGCAACTGCAGCGCGGACGGCGTGCCGAGCAGATACGACAGCAAGTTGTACATCACGTAGTTGAGCATGATCGTGACGATCACCTCGTGCGCGCCGGTGCGGGCTTTCAGGTCGCCGACCAGCCAGCCCAGCACCGCGCCGCCGGCGAACCCGCCGATCAGGCACACGATCGCGTGGATGACCAGTGGCAGGTGGACCGCGAAGCCGAGGTAGGTGACCACGATGGCGCCACCGATCCACTGGCTGGCCGCGCCGATGTTGAACAGGCCGGCCCGGAACGCCAGCGCCACCGACAGCCCGGTCAGGATCAGCGGGGTGGCCTGGGAGGCGGTCTGCGACAGCGGGTAGAAGATGGCGCCGACCGAGCCGCCGTGGAACGCAGCCGCGATCGTGTGCGGGTTGACGATCGCGCCCTCGAACAGCGCCGAGTACGCGGCGGCCACCGAATCCCAGGCCGCGGAGATGGCCGTACCCGGGTTGGAGAAGAACGTGGACCACTCATGCAGCACCTGAGTGTTGCTGAACGCGATGATCAGCGCCCCGATCACCAGGGCGGCCAGGATGGCCAGCGTGGTGGTGACGGCCGGGCTGCCCTGGGTGATGGCCTGGATGATGACGTGGTTCAGGCCCTGGCCCGCGGGCGGCTCGGTGCCGCCGGCCGGCGGAGCCGCCTTCGTGGTGACCGGCGCCGGGTCCGGGTCTGCGCCCGAACCAGGGCCGGGGCCGGGGCTCGGGGGAGGGCCGCTGACTTTGTCGCTCATGTCTGCTCCGCCTGCCCATCCGGGCCGTCCGGGCCGTCCGTGCTGTGACCGCCCGGCGGGCCGTCCCCGGCGCGGTCGGCCGGGCCGCCGTCGGCCGGGCTGCCGTCGGCCGGGCTGCCGTCGGCTGGGCTGCCGTCGGCTGGGCTGCCGTCGGCTGGGTGCGTGGTGACCACCGATTCCGTGGTCATTACCGGTATCACGCCGAGCGCCGGGTTGGCCGCCTCGATGGCGGCGCCGCTCTCCGCCACGCTGGCGCCGGCCGTAGCGTCGGCGGCCTCGCCATCCCCGGTCGTGGCCCCGGCCATCAGCAGGCCGAGTTCGGCCACCGGCACGGTCGGCGGCCGGAACCCGGTGATCTTCCCCTCGTACATCACCGCGATCCGGTCCGCCAGCGCGTAGATCTCATCCAGCTCGGACGAAACGATGATCACCGCCACGCCCTGATCGCGTTCTTCCACGATCCGGCGGTGCACGAACTCGATCGACCCGACGTCCAGGCCGCGGGTGGGCTGGCTGGCCAGCAGCAGCCGGACCCGGCGGCCCACCTCCCGGGCCAGGATCACCTTCTGCTGGTTGCCGCCGGACAGCGTGCCGACCGCGGTGTCGATCGAGGAAGTCCGCACGTCGAACTCGTTGACCAGGTTGGTGGCGTGCTCGCGGATGGCCGGCAGGTCCATCGCGAGGCCCTTGGCATGCGGTGGCCGGTCGTAGGTGTCCAGCACCAGGTTGTCGGCTACGGAGAAGTCCTTGACGATCCCGTCTTCCTGCCGGTCTTCCGGGATATAGGCCATCCCGGCGCGCAGCCGGTCCCGCACGCTGGCCCGGGTGATGTCCCGGCCGTCCAGGCGCACCGTCCCGGTGCCGGGCCGCAGCCCCATCAGCGCCTGGCACAGCTCGGTCTGCCCGTTGCCCTGCACGCCCGCGATGCCCAGAATCTCCCCGGCCCGGACCTGGAACGAGACTCCGTCCAGCACGCTGCGGCTGTGCCCGGTCTCGTCCGGGATCAGCTCGCCCGTGACGGTCAGGTCGCTGACCTCGAGCACCACGTCCTTCGGCTCGGCCGGCTCCTTGCTGACCCGCAGCTCGACCGCCCGGCCGACCATCAGCGCGGCCAGTTCGGCGTCGGTGGCGGTGGGCGGCCGCTCGCCGACCACCTGGCCGCGCCGGATCACCGTGATCTGGTCGGCGATGGCCTGCACTTCCTTGAGCTTGTGGGAGATGAACACGATGGACCGGCCGCCGGAGCGCAGCTCGCGCATGATCCGGAACAGGTCCTCGGTCTCGCCGGGGGTGAGCACCGCGGTGGGCTCGTCCAGGATCAGCACGTTGGCCTGGCGCATCAGCGCCTTGATGATCTCCACCCGCTGCTGCACGCCGACCGGCAGGTCCTCCACCATGGCGTCCGGGTTGACCTGCAGTCCGTACCGCTCGGACAGTTCCCGCACCTGGCGGCGGGCCTGCCGCCGGTCGAGCAGGCCCAGCGCGCGGGTGGGCTCCACGCCGAGCATCACGTTCTCCGCCACGGTGAACACCGGGACCAGCATGAAGTGCTGGTGCACCATGCCGACGTGCGCGTTGATCGCGTCCTTCGGGGAGTGGATCACGACCGGCTTGCCGTCCACCCGGATCTCGCCCTCATCCGGCTGCACCAGCCCGTAGAGGACGTTCATCAGCGTGGTCTTGCCCGCCCCGTTCTCGCCGAGCAGGCCGCGGATCTCACCCGGCGCTACCCGCAGATCGATGTGGTCGTTGGCCACCAGGCTGCCAAAGCGCTTCGTGATGCCGCGCAGCTCAAGTTCCACGGCCGTCCCTTTACTGATGATCCCGGTCAGTTACCGCCAGTGTGACGCAGGCTGGGCCGGGGCAGCTATCGCAACCCCGGCCCAGCCTGGCACAACGGCTTACACCGGGCTCTTCGTGGCCGGCTTGATCTTCCCGCTGATGATCTCCTGCTTGAGCGTGTTGATCTCGGACTGCAGGCTGGACGGGATCTTGCTGGCGAAGTCGTGGTACGGCGCCAGCGTCACGCCGCCGTTAGCCAGCGTGCCGACGTAGGTGCCGCCCTTGAACGTGCCGTCGGCCGCCTGCAGGACCGACGTCTTCACCGCGGTCTGGATGCCCTTCTCCACACTCGTGATGAAGTACTTGCAGTACTGCGCCGCACTGACGCAGCCGTCGGTGTCCACCCACATCGCGTTCACCTTCTGGGTGCCGGCCGCGTTGTCCGCGTTCTGCACCGCCTTCATGGCGCCGAGGCCCACGCCGCCGGCCACCGGGAAGATGATGTCCGCACCCTCGGTGATGAACTGCTGCGTGATGGTCTGGCCCATGGTCAGGTTGGTGAAGCTGTTGGTGAACGAACCAGACTGGCTCTGCTCGTTCCAGCCCAGCACCTGCACGTGCTTGTGGTGCTGCTGGTTGTAGTACTGCACGCCGTCCCAGAACCCGTCCATGTAGATGGTCACGGTGGGCAGCTTCTCGCCGCCGAACGTGGCCACCTTTCCGGTCTTGGTCATGCCCGCGGCCAGATAGCCGCCGAGGAACCCGTCCTGCACCGTGTTGAACACCAGCGAGTCGACGTTCTTCGGCGGGGTGCTCGCCTTACCGGACGAGGTCGTCGGGCAGTTCGCGGTGGCGAGGGCGCAGTCCACGATGGCGAACTTGGCCGACGGGTTGGCCGCCGCCGCCGTGCCGGTCGCGCCGGCCATCAGGAACCCGACGGTGACGATGATGCCGCACTTCTGGCCGGTGAAGGCCGAGATGTTCGAGGCGTAATCAGCCGACGAGGTGGACTGCAGGTACTTGACGCTGACCTTGCTTGGCTTGGCGGACTGCGCTTCCTCCATGCCCTGCCAGGACGAGGCGTTGAACGACTTGTCGTCGATGCCGCCGGTGTCGGTGACCATGCACCCGGTGAACTTGGCAGCTGAGCTGCCGCCGGACGACCCGCTGCCCGAGCCGCCCGAGGAACTGCTGTTATTGGAGCCACTACTGCCGCACGCGGCCGCCAACAGAGCCACGATGGCGAGCGTGGCTGCGGCCCGGACGGTCTGTCTCACGGTTACCTCCTGTTCCAGGGGCGGCTTCGCCCGGTCCGGGCGCTATCCCCCGCCGCCCCGATGCGGGTGAACCGGTTCGAAGATCCAGAACGCCCCGCTCTGCGATGTCCGCAGGTTAGACCGGGTAACGCAGCCAGGGAAGGAGCGACGGCCTGCCGCAGCCGTCCCGTTGCCAAATCGAAACCCGCTCCGCCTCGCCCGTTACTCAGTGTGCTTTGAGGCTGCCGATGCTGAGCGATCCGTCGCCTGCTGGGCTGGCCGCGGCCGGCTCGTCCCCGGCTACCCCGGCCTGCTCCTCGACCGCGCGCACATAGCCTTCCGGGTCCTTGTCCACCGGCGGCACACCGCGGTAGTGCTCAGTTTCGTACCGGATGAACGCCACCGCCAGGTCGTGCCGCCGCTGCAGGCTGGCCAGGTGGCGGAAGTCGGTCAGTCCCTCCCGCTCCTCCTCGGCCATGTGGTCGCTGTTGGCGATGTTGGCCTGGGTGACCGCGGCATACCACTCGTCCGTACCCACCGGGTGCAGCGCGGCCTGGGCGACCGCGTCGCGGATCTCATTGTGATCGTGGATCGCGTCGAGTGTTTCTTCTTCCACCTGGCCGGTGCGCCGGGCGCTGGTGCCGACCTGCAACAGCTCGGGGTAGAAGATCTCCTCTTCCGCCTCGGCGTGCAACTCCAGGAACGCGGCTAGCCGGTCCCAGACCGCGCGCAGCGTGTCCCGGTCGGCCGGGTCTACCTGCTCCAGGATGGCGAACAGCCGCCGCTGCTCGTGGTGGTCGTCCAGGATGAGCTGGGTGATATCCACCCGGCCATCATCTCAGGGCAGCAGAACGATCTTGCCCTGGATGTGGCCCTCGGCCAGCCGCCGGTACGCGTCGCGCACCTCAGCCAGCGGGAACGTGGCGGCGATCGGGATCTCCAGCTCGCCATCCGCGATCAGCGCGGCCAGTTCGGCCAGCACCGCCGCGCTGGCCCCGGCGGCGCTGCCCTCACCCTTGACCCCGTACTTCGCGATGGCCGGGAAGTCGGCGATGGTGTCGATGCGCTCCGGCGCGACGCCCAGCTCCAGCGCGAGCTGGACGTAGCCGCTGCCGACTGTGTCGACGAACGCGTCCACCCGGCCCGCCGCCTGCCGGATCCGGCTGGCCACCCCGTCGCCGTAGCTGACCGGGATCACGCCGTGCGCGGCCAGCCAGTCATGGTGCACCGGGCTGGCCAGGCCGAGCACGGTGGCCCCGGCCCGCCGGGCCAGCTGAACCGCGATCGAGCCGACCCCGCCGCCCGCGCCGGACACCGCGGCCACGTCGCCATTGGCCAGGGTCACCGCCCGGACCGCGGCGTACGCGGTAACCCCGGCGACGAACAGCGCCCCGGCCACCGGCCACGGCACGTCGGCCGGCTTCCTTGTCAGGTTGCCCGCCTCCACCACGACGAACTCGGCCTGGCTGGCCCGGTTGTTGGTGTAGCCGATGACCTCATCGCCGGCCGCGAAACCGGTCACCCCGGGCCCGGTCTCGGCCACGATCCCGGCCAGGTCGCTGCCCTGGCCGGAGGGGAACGTAGCCGGCCACCGCTCGGCCATCAGGCCGTCCCGGATCTTGGCCTCGCCGGGGTTGATCCCGGCCGCCTTGACCTGGACCAGCACCTGGCCCGGGCCGGGCACCGGCCGCGGCACGTCCACCACGTTCAGGACGTCCACCCCGCCGTAGCTGTCGAACCGCACTGCCTTCATGGCTGCTCCGTCCCTCGCTGCCGGGCCGGCCCGGCCTGTCCGGTTCGGGCTAACCGCCGGCTGCAGCCGGTTATGCCCGGCGCTAGGCCAGACTCGCCGTCCAGTCGGTGATGCTGGCTCACTCCTCGTCACGATCGGCCGGTGGGGGAACAGAGGTCAGGGCCACCGGGGGCGGGATTCAGCGCCACAGGTCGGTGATGGCCACGCCCAGCTCGGCCAGCATCCGCCGGAGCAGCGGCAGGGACAGCCCGATCACGGTGCCCGGGTCGCCGTCGATGCCGTCCACGAATGCCGCGCCCCGGCCATCGATGCTGAACGCGCCCGCCATCGCCAGCGGCTCACCGGTGGCGACGTAGGCGGCCACTTCCGCATCGGTCGGGGTGCCGAACCGGACCGAGGTGCGGGCCACGTCCCGGACGGTGCGGCCGCCGCCCGGCGCGATCAGGCAGTGCCCGGTGCACAGCGTCGCCGTCCGCCCGGCCAGCCGCCGCCACACACTGGCTGCCTGCTCGGCCGAGGCAGGCTTGCCCACCGGCTGGCCATCCAGTTCGAGCAGCGAGTCGCAGCCCAGCACCAGCGCGTCCGGGCGCAGCTGGGCCACCGCGGCCGCCTTGCGCTCGGCCAGCACGACGACCAGGCCGGCCACCGACAGCTGCCCGTCGTGACTCTCGTCCACGCCGCTGACCACGACGCTGGGGTCCAGCCCGGCCGCGCGCAGCAGGCGCAGCCGCCCCTGCGACCCGGAGGCAAGCACCAATGGCGGGGTGGCAGGCGGGGTCACGCGGTCACCCTAGCAACGCAGCACCAGCTCACCGCGCGAGTCGGAAAGCGCTGGCCGGGGCGGCCGGGCTTACGGTGAAGTCATGGCCCACGCGCGACGCGCCGGGGCGCCTGATGACGGCCAGCCTGGCCCGGGGGACCAGGCCGGGGCCAGCTCGTCCCGGCCTCCCGGGCGGCCCCGGGATGCCGCGCTGGACCAGGCCATCCTGGCCGCGGCCGAACGCCAGTTGGTCAAGCGTGGCTATGCCGGGATGTCCCTGGAAGCCGTCGCCGCCGCCGCCGGCACCACCACGCCGAGCCTGCGCCGCCGCTTCCGCGGCAAGACCGAGCTGGCCGCCGCGGTCATCGACACGCTGCGCGTCGAGCCGCTGCCCGAGCCGACCGGTGACCCGCGCGCTGATGCGCTCGCCGTGCTGGAGAACCTGCGGGCCAACATGCTCCGCCCGGACGGCATGGCCACGCTGGGCAGCATCCTGGCCGAGGAGAACCGGCACCCGCGGCTGCTGCAGCGGTTCCGGCAGCGGCTGGTCGAACCACGCCGCGAGCGGCTGCGCCGGGCCCTGCTGGCCGGCATCGACCAGGGCCAGCTGCCCGCCCGGCTGGACCTGGACATGACCGTCAACCTGCTGGTCGGCTCCTGCTACGCCCGCTACCTGGCCGCCGCCACCATCCCCGCCGACTGGCCCGACCGCGCCCTCACCGTCGTCTGGCCCATCCCGGGTAGCCGCGATCCCAGCTAGCCCTCTCTCGAAAACTCCCTTTCGAGAGGCTTCTCTTGACAGTTTCCTCTCGATAGCTGACTATTGAGACATGTCTCTCGATGAGTCGG
>DATCUG010000683.1:0-2606 GCA_036567525.1 Streptosporangiaceae bacterium
CCGGCCGTCCCGGCTGAGCCCGCGCCGGAATCGGTGCTGACCACAGCCAGGTAGCGCGCTGCCAGCCGCTGGACGGTGGCCGCCACGGGGGCGGCCACCGTCCAGCATCGTTACTGGCCCGGCTTGACCCGCATCCAGATATTCGTCATCTGCGGGGTCGGCCCGATCGGCAGCAACTGGACGCGGGCCGCGCCGGGGTGGTCGAACAGCCGGCGCCCGTCGCCGAGCAGGACCGGTGCGACGTGTACCAGGATCTCGTCCAGCAGGCCGGCGTCGAGCACCTTGGCGGCCAGCCCGGGGCCGAGTACCGAGACGTACTTGCCGTTGGCCGCGTCCTTGGCCGTCTGCACCGCCTGCTTGATATCCGGGCCAACGAATGTGAAGCCCGGCGCGGCCGCGGCCGGGTCGTCCCGGGTGAACACGAACTGCGGCCCGTGCCAGGCGCCTCCGTACGGTTCGCCCTGCTCAGTCTTGGCGCCATGGTCGCCATCTCCGCCGTGATAGGTGCGGTGCCCGATGAGCAGCGCGCCGATCTGATTCAGCGTGCGCAGCACGAACTGCGGATCCGGCGCGAAGCCGCAGCCGAACAGCCACCCCATGTCATCGTCTGGTCCGGCCACGAACCCATCCAAGGACATGGTGATGTGCCACAGAACTTTGCTCATGCCGCGCTGCCCTCCGCTCGTTGGTCCCTGCCATGTCAGACTCGCCGCAGGCCGGTAACTCATCGCAGTTGCGGCGGTTACGCCAGGAACCAGCCCTGGCCAGCCCACCCGGACTATGCTGGTTCGTGGTTGTCGACCCAGCCGGCGGGAGAAGCTGGGTTACCCATGTCCGAGGTCTCCGGTCGGCGTGTAGCCGAGGGAGGCGCCCCTGATGTCGGATCCGGAGCGGAAGCCGGACGTCACTGCTGCGGCGGCACTCGCCCTGATCCAGGCGGAGAACGATTACCGGTCGGGCATAGTCGGGCCGGTTTCCCCCGATGCGCTGCCGCTGCTGCAGGCCGCGCTCCCGGACGACGGGGAGACCGGAGCGGCTGGGCAACCTGACCCGGGTGACGAGCCGGCCGGTTAGCCCGCGGGGCCGCTCAGCTGCGCTGCTCCAGTGCGGCCAGCCGGAGTTCGAGCTGGTCGATCCGGTGCCGGAGGATCTCCAGTTCGGCCTGGTCAGCCAGCCGCCGCTGGGCGGTGCGGCGGAGCCGCGGTGATGCCTCGGCCCGGGCCGCGACCAGCGCCAGCGGGACCAGCCGCTGTGGCCCGTGCGGGCCGTCCACCAGCCGGGACGGGATCTGCCCGGTCCGGTACCAGGTGCGCAGCGCGGCCCGCGACGCGCCGGTGTCGGCCGCGGCCCGGTCCAGCGTCACCCAGTCCGAGCCCTCCAGTTGCGCGGACAGCTCGAGTTCCAGCTCCCACGCGTCGAGCCGGTCTTCCCAGTCCATATCAGCCTCCGGCACTACTGAATAACCGGGCTGTACCCTGCTATTAGCATAGTATTGACAGGGTTAATAGACCGGGTGCACGGTGGCACCATGTTCGAGCGATTCACCGACCGGGCCCGCCGCGCTGTGGTCAGCGCGCAGGAGGAAGCCCGCAGGCTGCAGCACAACTACATCGGCACCGAGCACGTCCTGCTCGGGCTGCTGGCCGTCCAGGGTGGCGTGGCGTTCAAGGTCCTGGACCGGTTCGGGATGTCACAGCAGGGGGTCCGGGAGGAGGTTGCCGCCCGGGTCGGCACCGGCAGCACGCCGATGCAGGGGCACATCCCGTTCACCCCGCGGGCCAAGAAGACGCTGGAACTGTCGCTGCGCGAGGCACTGCAACTGAACCACAACTACATCGGGACCGAGCACATCCTGCTCGGCCTGGTCCGGGAAGGCGAGGGCGTCGCCGCGCAGATCATCACGGCGCATGGCGCCGATCTGGACAAGATCCGCGAAGCCGTGATCGGGCTGCTGCAGGCACATGGCGGTCCGCGCGCGGCCCAGCGCTGGCTGCGCGACCTGAGCGGCGCCGCCGGGGAGGCGGAGAACGGGGACCTGCCGGCCACGCCCGCCGCGGAAGCCAGCGTGAGCGCCGCCGTTCAACTGGCCGGCACCAAGCCGGTCGGCTCGCATCACCTGCTGCTGGCCGCGCTGGACGACCCGGACAGCGCCGCGGCCCGGACACTGGCGTCGCTCGGCGTAGATCTGGACCAGGCCCGGGAGGCGCTGCGCACCGTGGATGTGACCGGCACCAGCGACGAGCAGCCCGAGGACCGCGGCCGGCGGCACATGGTGCTCAAGGTCACCGACACCAGCCTGACCATCGAGGCCACCGACCCGGACATCGTCAAGGCGGCCAATGCCGCCGCCGAGGCTCTCGGCGACCAGGCCGATCCGCCCGGCACCATCCGCGGTGACCTGCCGGACAGCGTCACGCTGGGCGGCGTCTGGCTGGCGCTGCAGGCCAGCCTGGAGAACATCCGCCGCCGCGCCACCGTGGCCAAGGCCAAGGCCGCGGAAGCGCAGCCAGGCCAGGCAGGCGGGGAGAACGTGCCGCTGCACATCGAGCGTGACGAGCCACCCGGCGAGTCGCGTGCGGCGGGCTAACGGCCTGCGGCGGTAGCGG
>DATCUG010000684.1:0-6163 GCA_036567525.1 Streptosporangiaceae bacterium
CAGGGCGCCGCGGACGGCCCGCTGCGCCTGATGGGAGGACACGTTGACGATCGCGCCGCCGGTCCCGGCGGCCAGGAACCGCCGCACCGCGGTCGCGCAGCCGGCCACGGCCAGGCTGAGATTGGCCGTGATGAGCTGCACCACCTCGCGGGCGGGCAGCGCATCGAGCCAGGCGTCCCGGAATACGGCCGCATTGTTCACCCAGCCGGCCAGCGCGCCCGCGGCTGCGGCCAGGTCGGCCGCCCGGCCGGTCACCGCCTCGTCGGCGGCATCCCCGGCCAGCGGGATAGCCCGGCCGCCAGCCGGGTGAGCCGATGTCCAGCCCACGGCGGCGTGGTCGCGGTCGAGCACCACCACCGAGCCGCCATCGGCCAGCAGCCGTTCGGCGATCACCCGCCCGATACCGCTGCCACCCCCGGTCACGACGTACGAGCGACTCATATCTGGCTACCTAACCACGCCGGGGCCGGGGCTAGCCGGGCCGGAGCTAGCCGGGCCGGAGCTAGCCGGGCCGGCGCAGCCGGTACCACTTCGGCTCGGTCTTGTTCATCGGCCAGCCCAGGCCCGCCGTGTCGGCCGGCTCGGCCGTGAGCAGCTCCCAGCCGGTGAAGGCGGTCTCGACCTCCTGCTGCGACGCGCCGCCGACCAGCCGCCGCCACCGGCCCGGGCCGAAACTCAGCAACAGCATGGTGGCCCCTGGTCGGGCCAGCGCGGAGACACCCTGCCCCTGGGCCAGGCGCTGCCCGGCGTCCAGGCCCTGGAAGCAGCCGATGTCCAGGAAGAAGTCGAACATCCCCAGCTCGGCCGGCGCCAGCCGGGTCACGTCGCCGACCACATAGCTGAGCCCGGCCACACCCCGGCTCCTGGCCTCGGCCGCCTCGATCGCGGCCGGAACGTAGTCGATACCGACCGCCTCCCAGCCCCTCCTGGCCAGCTCGGGGGTGTACAGGCCGCGGCCGCAGCCGAGGTCGAGCGCCCGGCCGAGCGGGCGGCCGGGCGGGTGGCCAGGTGGGCTGCCGGGCGGGCGGCCGTGCTGGCTGCCGGGCGGGTGGGCGCGCTCCGCCTCCTCGCGATCCAGCCGGGCGGCGATGCTCGCCGCCGCCACCGTCGCGTACCGCTCCCAGGGTGTGATCCCGAATCGGTACATGCGGGCGTAGTTCGTCATGAGCTGACCTTCCTGGCGCCGGCGAGCCGCAGCGGCGTATGACGGTGCCAAGCTACGCCGCGGACCCCGGCGATTCCGGGCCAGGGGGACGGGCTGCCCGCCCGGCGTAACCCGGCGCGGTTACCGGGTATCCCGGGTGATGGCGCTGGCCAGCACGGCGAGCGACCGGGGCACTTCGCGGGCCAGCTGGCGCTTGCGTATCGGCCCCGCCAAGAACCTGCGGTCGAAGGTCTTGAGGTAGACGTGCCACGTCACCGTGACGTCGGCCCCGCCATCGCCGGGGGCCATGACCCACGACCACTGACTGTATGACGGGTTACCGTCAGCATTGCGCGTCTGGTACGCGAAGCGGCCGCGGTCCCGGCTGAGTTCCACCACCCGGGAGACACTCCCCCACCGTGGGGCGTGGACCGGGTGCATCCGCACCGTCCACTCGGCCCCCTCGGCCAGTGCCGCGGGCTGGGCCACGACTGCTTCGATGGCGGTGTTCCATTCCGGGAGCCGGCTCACGTCGGTGATGAAGTCGAAGACGGCCCGTGGCGTGGCCTCAACCCGCACCGAGGCTTGCCCCTGAAATTCGTCCATGGCTGCGCCCTTCCCCGATGACAGCCAGGTGGTCCTGGCTGTGCGTCTGGTTCGGAACGTAACGACGCAGCGGGCCTAGCCGCATGGGGTGTCTGCCCCATCTTCCCGGTTCTCCCGGGTCAGCCGGGGAGCTGAGTCCTGGCCAGGGAGAGCGCCCGGACGTGGGCCAGCGCCTCGGTCCGGGAGCTGACGCCCAGCGCGCGGTAGATGTGCTGCAGATGGGTGTGCACGGTGCGGACGCTGACACCGAGCGTGCGGGCCACCGCGCGGTCCGGGTTCCCGGCCGCCACGAGCTGCAGGATCCGGGTCTGCCGGGGGGTCAGCAGCGGCCGGCCGTGCGCGTCCCGGGGCGAATCGGGCACCGGCTGGCTCAGCAGGCTGGCGATGGCCGACGCCTGGGCCAGGTGCGGCCGCAGCAGGTCGACCACGTCGCGCTGCTGGTCGGAGAAGTCCTGGCCACACCGGTTCAGCGCCACGCTGATCATGCCGCCGTACGGGGCCAGAACGCTGACCACCAGCTGATGGTCCACCTGGGCGGGCCGGTAGAACTCGTGGTACAGGCCGAGCCCGCGGAACTGACGGTCACTGGCGACGTCGGAGATCCGCCGGGCGGACAGATCACCAGTCGCCTCGGTGTGCTCCAGCAGTGGGTGCTCGTGCAGATGCTGCTGGAACAGCTGCTCGGCATCGGGGAAGTCGAGTGCGTCCGCGGGCTCGATCTGGATGGCCACGGCGACCGGGCCGATCAGATGGTTGTACGAGCACGAATCGGCTGGCACCAGGCCGGATACCAGGCTGATCACCCGGCTGGGAAAGTCGCCGCCGTCCGGCTGGTACAGCTCGGCCAGCCCGTTGCTGAGCGTGTGCAGCAACTGGCTATCGCGGGTCAGCGTTCCCACCCCGGCCACCGGATCAGATTAAGCAAAATTGCCGATACCGCAACAGCCGGTTGCTGCCGCACAGTAGCTCTTACCTGCTGGCAGCCCCGGAAGCTGGGGGCTGGGGGGTCCTGGAGCTGCCAGCAGGTTGACGCGCGCACCGGCTTGGGACGGTTGAGCGACCCGTGCCAGCGTGGGGGGGATCACGCTCGGCGGCACGGCCCGGGCCGCAGCCGCCTGACGGCATCCCCTCAGCAGGGCCGTCCGCCAGGCAGGAACCCGGGGCAGGCGCATGCGAGCGGATCTCGGGCTGCCGCCAGAACCACACCTCGTGTCCGGGGGGGTCTGGACACGAGCCGCACAGACACGGGCCCCCCGCTGGGTTCTTCAACCGCAGGCCCAAGGTAGACCCCGGACAATGAGACAGTCCAGTCGTAACCTGTGCGATCGCGGATTTTAGCGGCACTCTAACGGCGCTGCCGGAGCGTGCCGAGGTAGGCGGCGATGGCCGCCTGGGTGGCATCCGACGACCAGGTGGCCAGCACGTCCGCATCGCCGCCGCGGCGGGCGGCGATCCGGTCCCGGGCCGCATCCGCAGCACGCTCACCCCGGCGTGCTGTTCCACCTCAAGCATGACGCTCCCCAGCTAGCGATTAGGTTGGGCGCGGCGTGACGCCGCCTGGCCGGCTGACGGCCCACTCCAGCGGGCCGTGGCCGAGGTGCGGGAGGACGTGCCGGGCGAACAGGTCACCTTCGGCGGCGTGCGGGTAGCCGGACAGGATGAAGGACTCCATGCCGAGATCCGCGTAGGCCCGGAGCTTGGCCAGCACCTGCTCAGGATCACCGACAATGGCGGCCCCGGCGCCGGAACGGGCCCGGCCGATACCCGTCCACAAGCCGGGCTCGGCGTAGCCCTCCTGGTCCGCGGCGTCGCGCAGCTCGTTCTGCCGCATGGTGCCCGCGGACGTGGTGTCCAGCGAGCGGCGCCGGATCTGCTCCCCGGTCGCGTCGTCCAGCCGGGACACCAGCCGCCGCGCCGCGGCCCGCGCTTCGGCCTCGGTTTCCCGGACGATGACATGGGCGCGGTACCCGAACCGCAGCTCGCGGCCATGCCGGCCCGCCCGGGCCCGCATGTCGGCCAGCACCGCGGCCACCCCGGCCAGCGTGTCCGGCCACATCAGGTACACATCCGCCGCCTGCGCGGCGACCTCACGGGCCGCTTCGGACAGGCCGCCAAAGTAGAACGGCGGGCAGCCCCCGGCCGGGCGCAGCCGCGGCGGGTCCACCGTCAGCTCGATGAACTCGCCGTGCATGTCCACGCTCTTGCCGTCCAGCAGGTCACGCAGCACACGCATGATCTCCAGGGTCCGCCGGTACCGGGGGGCGGACTCCAGCGGCTGGCCCGGCAGCGCGGAGGAGATGATGTTGATCGTGAGCCGCCCGCCGAGCATCTCGTCCAGGGTGGCCAGCTGACGGGCCAGCTGCGGCGGCCACATCTCCCCCATCCGCACCGCGACCAGCAGCTGCATCCGCTTCAGCAGCGGTGCGATACCCGCCGCGAACGCGATCGAGTCGATGCCCATCGCGTACCCGGACGGCAGCAGCAGGTTGTCGTATCCCGCCTCTTCCGCGGCCAGCGCGATCCCGCGGCAGTGCTCCCAGCTCGACGCCAGCCGCGGGTCCGGCACCCCGAGGAACTCGTAGTCGTCATCACACAGCGCGCCGAACCATGACACCTCGATGCCCACCTGGCCAGTATCTATCTAGCCGAACGCCAGTGCCCGGTGCATGGCCAGGGGCGGCGCGCCGCCGGTACGTGGTCAGCGGCGGCGCGCCGCCGGTGCCTGGGCGGCCCGTCGCTGGCGGGCTGGCTAGCCCGGGGTCCGGGCCGGGTTGAGCCGGATCAGCCGCACCGGGTCTGTCTCGTCCAGCTCGGCGATGTCGTCGCGCGATTTCACGAAGTCGGAGAAGGAACGGTAGCCCAGAGCCCGCTCGCTGAACGACGGGTCCATCCGCCTCATCTGGCTCTTTACCGCGGAGCTGTGCAGCCAGTCGGCGTCATCCTTCTCCTGGCCAAGCCGCAGCGCTCGTTCCAGCAGCCTGGTCGCCACCGCTTGCGGGTCTTCCGGATCAGCATCGGTGTCGTCGATGACCGCGGCCGCCGGCTTCCTGCCCCGGCGCCCGCCGCGCCCGGGCGAAGCCGTGCCGGGCGCCTCGGGCTGGTCCGCCGCCTGGGACGCGTCATCGGTGGATTCAATGCCCGGGAGCGCGTCGTAGGTCACCAGCTCGTCGCACGCCGCGGCCAGCGCCCGGCTGGTCGATCCCGCTACCCCGACCCCCACCACGTAACGGCCCAGCCGCCTGCACCGCTGGGCGAGGGCGATGTAATCGGAGTCCCCGGCCACGATCACCACGTGGGTCAGGTCAGGCAGCCGGAACATGTCCTCCACCGCGTCCACGGCCAGCCTGATGTCAGCGCCGTTCTTGGCGTAGGCGGCCGCTGGGAACAGCTGCACCAGGTCCACCGCGCGGCTGACGAGCTGGCCACGGTAGTCGGCGTTCATCGGGGCCGACCAGTCCGCATAGGCCCGGGTGAGCACCAGGGTGCCGAACGATGAGGCGAAGTCGATCACCGCGCCGATGTCCACGGTGGCGCGGCGGACCTTCTCTGCGAGGCCGGTATCAGCCGGCCTGTCTGCATGGCTGAATCCGCGCACCTTGTCCCGCTGGAACTGCCCCCGGCCATGCACCTGCTCGTACCGCGAGATCACGATGTTGTCGAAGTCGATGTAGACGGCGACCCGGGTGACACCAGCATCGTTCATGAGGGCAACTCTAGGTAATCCGACCGAGGTTCTCCGGCGCGCGGCCGTCCCAGGGCGGTAGTTCACCCGATGGCTGACGCAGCCTGGGCTGCCTAGCGTGAAGGCATGACTGAAAGCCGGATGAACACGCGCGGGCCAGCCCAGTTGCCAGCCGGGCCGACGGTGGCCGACGGCGCCGCGCCGGTCCGGGTCGGCATGTTCCTGCCGCCGGGGCTGCTGGAGCGGGACACCGAAGCCGCGCGGGCGCTGCTGGCCCGGGCGGCCACGGCGGGCATCGACCACGTCTGCTGCGGCGACCACGTGTCGTTCGTGGCCGGCCTCGGGTTCGATGGGCTGGTCCAGGCGACCGCGCTGGCCATGCTGCACCCGACGCTGCCCGTGCACATCGGCGTGTACCTGCTGCCGCTGCGGCACCCGGTGCTGGTCGCCCGCCAGCTGGCCGACCTGGCCCAGCTCGCGCCGGGACGGCTGGTCTTCGGGGTCGGGATCGGCGGCGAGGACCGGCATGAGATCGAAAGCTGCGGGGTCAACCCGGCGACCCGCGGTGACCGGATGGACGAGTGCCTGGAAATCGTCCGCGAGCTGCTGGCCGGGGGGCCGGTGACCTATGACGGCTGGTTCTTCAGCCTGGACGACGTGGTCATCGCGCCGTCCCCGGCGCGGCCCATCCCGATCCTGGTCGGCGGCCGGTCCGACGCGGCGGTCCGGCG
>DATCUG010000685.1:0-6928 GCA_036567525.1 Streptosporangiaceae bacterium
GCTGCAGGACTACCGGCGTGCCGCGCAGATCGTGTTCCAGGACCCGGACACCAGCCTGGACCCGCGGATGCGGGTCGGCACCTCGATCCGGGAGGCGCTGGCCGCGCACCGCCTGGTGCCGCGGCGGCAGGCGGCCGCACGGGCCGGCGACCTGCTGGCCGAGGTCGGGCTGGACCCGGAGTTCGCGTCCCGGTACCCGCATCAGCTGTCCGGCGGGCAGCGGCAGCGGGTGGCCATCGCGCGGGCGCTCAGCGTGCAGCCGCGGCTGCTGGTGCTGGACGAGCCGACCAGCGCGCTGGACGTGCGGGCGCAGGCCCGGATCCTGGCCCTGATCGGCCGGCTGCGCGCCGACCGCGCGCTCGGCTACCTGCTGATCACGCACAACGTGGCCATCGTGAGCGAGCTGTGCGAGCAGACCGCCGTGCTCTACCTGGGCCGGGTGGCGGAGAGCGGCCCGACCGCCGAACTGCTCCGCGCCCCGGCGCACCCGTACACCGAGGCGCTCCGGTCAGCCGTGCCGGAGATCGACCCGGCGGTCCGCCGGTCCCGGCTGGTGCTGCCGGGCGAGCCGCCCAACGCGGCCAGCCCGCCATCGGGCTGCGTGTTCCACCCGCGCTGCCCGCTGGCCACCGGCAGGTGCCAGTCCGAAGTTCCGGCGCTCCGCCCGGCCGGCCCGCCGGGGCGGCTGGTGGCCTGCCACCGGGCCGAAGATGTGCTGGGCGGCGCGCTGCACCGTGGCTTACCCCGTGGCTTATCTGCCGCCGGACGGCCCTGACCGAGCAAGCGCTAGGCAGACCCCTGCGATAATGAGCAGGTGAGCACGAGGAAAGCCCAGGGCGGCGGCCGGAACGGCGCGGCCATCGCGATGACCCCGGACGGGGCGCCCCGGTCCGAGCGGCGTACCCAGATGGTCGAGCTGGCCGGTGACCTGTTCGCGGAGAAGGGATTCCGGGCCACCACGGTACGGGAGATCGCGGACGCGGCCGGGATCCTGTCCGGCAGCCTGTACCACCACTTCGACTCCAAGGAGTCGATCGCGGACGAGATCCTGTCCAGCTTCCTGAACGAGGTGCTCACCGACTACCGGGCCGCGGCCGCGTCGGCGGGCAGCCCGCGCGCCGTGCTGGAGCAGATCGTCCGGTCCACCAGCCACACGCTGTCCCGGCACCGGGCTGCGCTGGCCATGCTGCAGAACGACTGGGCCTATTTCGCGGGCCAGCCCCGGTTCGGCTACCTGCGCACGGCGGTGCGGGAGATCGAGCGGACCTGGATCACCCAGCTTGACCGGGGCAAGAAGAGCGGCGAGTTCCGCGCCGACCTGGATGTCCGGCTGACCTACCGGCTGCTCCGCGACGTGCTGTGGATCCCGTCGCAGTGGCGGCTGGCCGGCGGCTACAGCACCGACCAGGTGGTGGACGCCTTCCTCCGGCTGCTGTTCGACGGCATCGCCGCCCAGCACCCCTGACCGTCAGGGTCGGCCGGCCCCGGGGACTGAGACCGGGAGGGCCATGATCTCCCCGGTGGGCGGTCCGCTGGCCAGCCGGGGCAGGTTCCCGGCGGCGCCTTCGGCGATGTACCACTCGACGGTCAGGATGAACAGCGTCCGCCGGTCCGCGCCGCCCAGCGCCAGCGCCAGCGGGGCCCGGTTCTCGGGCAGTTCGACGCGCTGCAGGATCTGGCCGCCCGCGGCCACCCGGACCACCCCGTACCCGCCACTGCCGGCCCAGACCGCGCCGTCGGCGTCTACGCAGATGCCGTCCGGGCCCAGCCCGCCGGCGAACACCCGCCGGCTGGACAGGCCGCCGTCTGGGTCGATGTCGAACGCGGTGAGCTGGGCGGCGAACGACTCGGAGATGATCAGCGTCCGGTCGTCCGGCGTGATGACCATGCCGTTGGGGAACTGGATGTCATCCGCAACCTGGCGGCGCTGGCCGTCCGGGGTGACCAGCTCGATCCAGCCCGGCTCGGGCGCCCAGCCGGTCACCGGGTCGAAGTTGAGCTTCGCACCGTTGATGTAGGTAGTGCCCCGGCCGTCTACCACGATCTCGTTGGCCGCCTGGTCGGCGACGGTGACCCAGTGGCCGTCCGGCTCCTGGCGGCGCAGCTTGTCCCCGGTGGTGAGCATCCGGCCGTCCGGCGTCCAGTCGATGGACCAGCCCATCGGCTGCTCGGCCGGGGTGGGCCAGAACTCGGCCGTGCCGTCCGGGGCGACCGCGCCGATCTGCTGGCCGACCCAGTTGGCGAACCACAGCCGGCCGTCGTGCCAGCGGGCTGATTCTGGCATGCCCAGGCCGCTGAGCAGGACCTGCGGTTCGGTCATGACGCCTCCTCGTGTCGTGGTTTTGTCTACCAGCTACACGAACGAGCCCCCGGCGAATCGACAGCCGGCTGTTAAGCTCGGTACCAAGCAAGCGTTTGGTGCGCGTGAGGCATCCGGAGGTGCTCGTGGGGCGGCTGGACGGGAAGGTCGCGCTGATCACCGGCGGCGCGCGCGGCATGGGCAAGTCGCACGTGCGGCAGTTCGTGGCCGAGGGCGCCCGGGTCGTGTTCGGCGACGTGCTGGACGACAAGGGCGAGTTCGTGGCGGCCAAGCTGCCCGCAGGCTCATGCCGCTACGTGCACCACGACGTAACCAGCGAGTCCGAGTGGGCTGCGGCGGTGAGTACCACGCTTACGGCGTTCGGAAAACTGGATGTGCTGGTGAACAACGCCGGGGTGCTGACGTTCGCGCCGATCGCGGACATGCCGCTGGCCGATTTCCGGCGGGTGCTGGACGTCAACGCGGTGGGCTGCTGGCTCGGCATGAAGTCGGTCATCGAGCCGATGACCGCGGCCGGCGGCGGGTCGATCGTGAACATCTCCTCGATCGAGGGGTTCACCGGCGCGGCCGGGCTGTCCGCGTACAGCGCCAGCAAGTTCGCGGTGCGCGGGATGACCAAGGCGGCCGCGCAGGAGCTGGGCCAGTTCGGCATCCGGGTCAACTCGGTGCACCCGGGCGGGGTGCTGACCAGCATGACACTGTCCCGGGCCGACACGTTCGACCACGTGGACCCGGAAGCGCTGCTCAAGTCGATGCCCATCGCCCGGTTCGCCGAGCCGGCCGAGATCTCCCGGCTGGTCATGTTCCTGGCCTCGGACGAGTCGTCCTACTCGACCGGCAGCGAGTTCATCGCCGACGGCGGCCTGCTGTCCGGTCCCGGGTACTAGGGAGCTGGCCGCGATGAACGACGGGCTCACGCTGGACGGCCGGGTGGCCATCGTCACCGGCGCGGCGAACGGGCTGGGCCGGGCCGAGGCCCGCGGGCTGGCCCAGGCGGGCGCCCGGCTGGTGCTGAACGACCTGGCCGCGGACGAGCTGACGGCGACCGCGGACGAGATCCGGGCCGGCGGCGGCGAGGCGGTCGCCTGCCCCGGCGACATCGGCGCGTGGCAGACCGGGCAGGACCTGGTGGCGGCCGCGCTCGGCTCGTATGGGCAGCTGGACATCCTGGTCAACAACGCCGGCCTGGTCCGGGACCGGATGGTGTTCTCCATGTCCGAAGAAGAATGGGACCAGGTCATCCGGGTGCACCTGCGCGGCCACTTCATCACCACCCGGTTCGCCACCGCGCACTGGCGGGCCGCCAGCAAGCAGGCGGGCGGCCCGGTGTACGCGCGGATCATCAACACGTCGTCCGAGGCGTTCCTGCTCGGCTCGCCGGGCCAGCCCAACTACGCCGCGGCCAAGGCCGGGATCACCGCGCTCACCGTGTCCACGGCGCGCGGTTGTGCCCGGTACGGGGTGCGGGCCAACGCGATCTGCCCGCGCGGACGGACCGCGATGACCGCCGGGCTGATGGGTGAGGCACCGCCGGGCGAAGTGGACCCGATGGCCCCGGAACACGTCGCGCCGCTGGTCACCTACCTGGCCAGCCCGGCCGCGGCGGCCATCAACGGCGAGGTGTTCGTGGTGCACGGCGGGGTGGCCGCGGTCATGGCGCCGCCGCGGATCCGGGCCACGTTCCAGGCCGCCGAGCACGGCTCGGCCGACGGGATGTGGTCGCTGCAGTCGGTGCACCAGGCGCTGGGCCCGGCATTCGATGGGCCGGACGGGGCGGACGCGCCCGGGCCGGGGTTCGCCTGCGAAGACACGATCGCACTGGCCAGCGAGACGATCGGATTCAGCTGATGAAGCAGCGCGACCTGGTGGCCATGACCGACGCCGAGGTGACTGCCCTGCTGGGGTCGTCGCGCAAGGTCCAGCTGGCCACGATCAACCCGGACGGCATGCCGCACCTGGTGACGATGTTCTACGCGCTGATCGGCGGGCGGATCGCGTTCTGGACCTACCGGACCTCGCAGAAGGCCCGCAACCTGGCCCGCGACCCCCGGCTGGCCTGCCTGGTCGAGGACGGCGAGGACTACTTCGAGCTGCGCGGCGTGCAGATCACCGGCACGGTGCGCCGCATCGAGGACCAGGCTGGCGTGCTGGACATCGGCCGCCGCATCGCGGGCGGGCTGGGCGGCGTGCCGGCCGATGCGCTGGATGACTACGTGGCGCACGCCGCCCGCAAGCGATTCGGCTACATCGTCGAGCCCACCCGCGTCGTCTCCTGGGACCACCGCAAGCTGCTGCCCACCCCCGGAGCATGAGGGCTACATCATGTCGTCGGTGAAGGGGAGGAGGACGGTCTTCAGCTCGGTGTAGGCCTCGATGGCGGGCTGGCCGCCTTCCCGGCCGAGGCCGGACTGCTGGAAGCCGCCGAACGCGGCGTGCGGCTCGAGCTGGTAGCCGTTGATGCCGACGGTGCCGGCCCGGATGGCCTTGGTCAGCCGCATGGCCCGCTTCAGGTCGCTGGTCCACACCGTGGCGGCCAGGCCGTACTCGGTGTCGTTGGCGATCCGCACCGCCTCGTCCTCGTCGGCGAACGGGATCACCGACAGCACCGGGCCGAAGATCTCCTCGCGGGCGATGGCCATCTCATTGGACACGTCGGTGAACACGGTGGGCGTGACGAAGTTGCCCTCGGCCAGCTCGCCGTCGCTGCGGGTGCCGCCGCAGACCAGCCGGGCCCCCTCGGCCTGGCCCCGCTCGATCAACCCGAGCACCCGGTCCAGCTGGCGGGTGTTGATCAGCGGTGACGCGGTGACGGCCGGGTCGAACGGGTTGCCGTAGCTGACCATGCCGCCGATCATCTCGGCCATGCCCAGGAACTCGTCGGCCACGTCCCGGTGCACCAGCGCCCGGGTCTGGGCCAGGCACACCTGCCCGGACAGGCCCATCGTCACCGTGCCCATGGTGATGGCGGCGGCCGTGCCCACGTCGGCGTCGGCGAACACGATGGCCGGGCTCTTGCCGCCCAGTTCCAGGCTGACCCGCTTGAACGTGCTGGCGGCCGCGGTCATGATCCGGCGGCCCACGGCGCGGCTGCCGGTGAACGACAGCTTGTCCACCATCGGGTGGTTGATCAGCGCGTCACCGGTCGGCTCGCCCGGGCCGGTGACCACGTTGAGCACCCCGGCGGGCAGGCCGGCCTCCTCGATCAGCCGGACCAGCCGGAGCACCGAGAACGTGGCGTACTCCGACGGCTTGATCACCACGGTGCAGCCCGCGGCCAGGGCCGGGGCCAGCTTCTGCGCGGTCAGCATCAGCGGCGCGTTCCACGGGACGACCGCGCCGACCACGCCGACCGGCTCGCGCAGCGTCATCACGATGTGATCGCCGCCCTGGTACGGCGGCAGCGTCTGGCCCGCCAGCTTGTCCACCCAGCCCGCGTGGTGGTCGAACACGTCGGCCACAAAGGCCGGCGAGGTGGCGTAGACCGAGCCGAACGTGAGCGGCACGCTGTTGTCCAGCGCCTGCAGCGCGAGCAGTTCGTCGCCGTGCTCGCGGACCAGGTCGGCGATCCGGCGCAGCACCCGGATCCGCTCGGTGGCCCGGGCCCGTGGCCACGGACCCTCGTCGAACGCGCGCCGGGCCGCCCGCACCGCGCGGTCCACGTCGGCGGGGCTGGCGATGGGGAACCCGGCCACCAGCTCGCCAGTGGCCGGGTGCCGGTGCTCCCAGGCCTGCTCGTCCTCGGCCGGGGACCAGTTCCCGTCGATCAGCATGAGGCCGTCGCTGAGGCCGATCTCGTCGCGCTTCGGCTTGATGGATGCCACCATTGGCCTGCCCCTTAATAGAACACGTTCTAGTTCTGCGGCCAGCGTACACCGGGGGGTTGGGCGCGGCCAGAGATCACGCCGGGGGGCTGGTCATGGCCAGGAACGCGGGCCGCTCGCCGCCGCCATGCACCAGCAGGGCCGAGCCGGTCAGGTAGGCCGCGGCCGGCGAGGCCAGGAACAGGCACGCGGCCGCGATGTCGTCCGGGGTGGCCATCCGGCCCATCGGGATCGTGCCGCCGACCGCCGTCTCCCCGGCCGTGCCGCCGAAGTGCGCGCCGGCCGCTTGTGTGCCGGTCGCCACCGGCCCCGGGATCACGGTGTTCACCCGCACCTTGGGCGCCCACTCGACGGCCAGCGTGCCAGCCAGGTTGTGCAGGCCCGCCTTGGCCGCGCCGTAGGCGGCGGTGCCGGGCGAGGGCCGGGTGCCGCTGACACTGCCGATCATGATGATCGACCCGCCGCCGGGCTGGTCCTGCATGACCGCGTTGGCCGCCTGGGCCACGTGCAGCGGCGCGATCAGGTTCAGCTCGATGACCTTGGCGTGGAACCGCGGCGAGGCGGTGGCCGCGGCTGCCGACGGCGACCCGCCCGCGTTGCTGATCACCAGGTCCAGCCGGCCGAACCGGTCGGCGGCGGTGCGGATCAGCCGCTCCGCCTGCTCCGGGTCACGGACGTCGGCGGGGGCGAACACCGCTGCCCGGCCGTCCGCCTCCGGGAGCCCGGCCGGCCTGGCCGGCCCAACTGACTCGGCGGGCTCGGTCCGGCCGCAGACCAGCACGTCGGC
>DATCUG010000686.1:0-10428 GCA_036567525.1 Streptosporangiaceae bacterium
CACGCTGGCCAGCCCTTCCAGGGTGCGGGCCCAGGCCTGCGGCGCGTACCCGTCCAGCGCGGCCGGCTCGACCACGTATACCTCGGTGACACCGTAGCTGCCCAGCGGGCCGGCCGGCACCTGGTCCGCCGGGCCGAACAGCACCGCGCACAGCCGCCCGCCCGGGCCAGCCAGCGTCCGGGCGAACGTGAGCGCCCGCAGCGACGCGTCGGTGGGCCCGGCGGCATCCGTCTCAACCAGGCAGAGCAAGCTTTGGGCCTCCGGGGCGCCCGTTAGCTCGGTCATTTCAGCATCCCCAGTTCCTCCAGCACGCGGACCAGGGCGGGCACCGCGTCGGCCCCGTGGCCGAGCATGGTGGCCTGGTGCTGTACCGTCTCCGGCACCCGGAGCCCGGTCTTGCGCAGGCCCTCCGGCTGCCAGTCCGGCTGATGCTGCTCGATGACCGCCCGCTTGGCCCGGAGCCGGCCCGGCAGCGACGGGTACCGGGGCAGGTTGATGCCTTCCTTGACGCTGATCACCGCGGGCAGCGGCAGCTGGAACGTCTCCTGGCTGCCCTGGTACTCCCGGCTGGCCCGGGCCCGGCCGTCGCTGATCTCCAGGTGCTTGATCCCGGTGACGCACGGCCAGCCCAGCGCATGGGCCACCCGCACGCCCACCTGGTAGTCGCCGGTGTCGGCCGCCTCGTTGCCCATCAGCAGCAGGTCATAGCCCGGCCCGGCGCCCGCGTGCCGCCGGGCCTCGGCCACGATGGCGGCCGCGGTGCCGATAGGACCCCACTCCCGGCCATCGGTTTCCAGCAGCACGGCCCGGTGCGCGCCCAGGGCCAGCGCGTCCCGCAACTGCTCGGCCGCCTCGGGCGGGCCCAGGGTGAGCACCGAGACGGTGCCGCCGAGCCGCTCGGTGAGCTGTACCGCCTCCTCCACCGCGCACTCCTCGTGCGGGCTCATCGCGAACCCGGACATCCGGGTGTCGACGTCCTGCCCGTCCGGGGTGACCACGATCCGGCCGCCCACCTGCGGCACCCGCTTGACGCAGACTCCGATCTCCATCCCGGTCAGCTCCGGATCCGGCTGTTGTCCGGGTCGAACAGCGGCGTGCTGCCCGCCACCGCCACCGTCACCGGGTAGGCGCCGCCGAAGCATTCCACCTGGAGCTGCGTCCCGGGCACGGCCTGGGCCGGCGGCAGGTAGGCGAGCAGCAGGTGCTTGCCCACCGACGGGCCGGCGCCCGCGCTGGTCACGTACGACGGCCGTCCCTTGGCGTCCACCAGCCGCTGGCCGGCCGCGGACAGCACCGGCTCGCCGCCCAGCATGTACCGGGCGGTCCCGCCGGCCGCGTGGTGGTCGTCCACGGTCAGCGTGCATAGCACGGCGGTGGGCGGCTCGTCCCGCTGGCCCAGGTAGGCCGCCTTGCCGATGAAGTCCTGCGCCTTGACCCGGGGCCGGGTCATCCCCGCCTCGACCAGGGTGTAGTCGGCGGTCAGCTCACTGCCCATGGCCCGGTAGCCCTTTTCCAGCCGCCCGGTGGTGCCGTACACCCCGATGCCGACCGGGACCAGCCCGCGTGGCGTGCCCGCGTCCCACAGCGTGTCCCACAGCCGGCCGCCCTGTTCCATCGGCACGTGCAGCTCCCAGCCGAGCTCCCCGACGTAGGAGATCCGGGACGCGAGCACGGTGAGCCCGCCGATCTCGATCTCCCGGCAGGTGCCGAACGGGAATCCGGCGTGACTCAGGTCGGCCGCGGACACCGACTGCAGCACCTCACGGGCCCGCGGCCCCCACAGGCCCAGCGTGGCCTGCGCGGAGGTCAGGTCGGCCAGCGCCACCGTGCCCGACGCGGGCAGGTGGTCGGCGAACCACTTGAGGTCCGACATGCCGGTGGCGCCGCCGGTGACCACGCGGAACCGCTGCGCGCCGAGCCGCATGATGGTCAGGTCGGCCTTGAACCCGCCCCGCTCGTCCAGCAGCGAGGTGTAGACGACCCGGCCGGGCTGCACATCGAGCTGGGCCACGGCCAGCGACTGCACCACGTCCAGCGCGGCCGGGCCGGTCACGTCGAAGATGGCGAACGCGGTCAGATCGACCAGACTGCAGGCGTCCCGCATGGCCAGGTGCTCGGCGTTGATGACCGGCGACCACCAGCGGGCGTCCCACTCCGCGTCCCGCGGCATCAGCTGCCCGGCGTACCGCTCCAGCAGGCCTTCGTTGGCCGCGTACCAGTGCGGCCGCTCCCACCCGGCGGTCTCGAAGAAGACCGCACCCAGGTCGCGTTCGCGCTGGTAGACCGGGCTGACCCGGGACGGCCGGCCGGACTCCCACTGCTCGGCCGGGTGCACGATGCCGTACATCTTGTTGAAGCCCTCGCGGGCCCGGGCCCGGACATGCTCGGCGGTCCGCTGGGCCGGGTAGAACCGGGCGATGTTGGCCTCGTCCACATCCACCGTGGGCACCTGGCCGGACATCCACTCGGCCACCGCGCGGCCGACCCCCGGCCCTTCCTTGATCCAGCTGGCCGCGGCCGACCACAGGCCGGCCACCTCGGGGGTCTCGCCCAGCAGCGGGTGACCGTCCGGGGTCATCGAGATCAGGCCGTTGATCGCGTACCGGATGCCGACCTTCTCATCGCCGAGCAGCTCGGGCATGAGCTCCAGCGCCTCGGCCAGCTGCGGGTCGAAGTCGTCCTGGGTGAACGGCAGCTCGGTCGGGGACAGTGCCGATTCCTCGATGGACGGGATCTCGTCCGGGCTGATGATGATCGGCCGGTGTGCGTACGAGCCGACCTCCATGTCGCCGCCGTGCTGCCGCTCGTACATGTTGGTGTCCACGTCGCGGACGATCGGGTAGGAGATCTCTCCCGGCGTCCCAGCGAACAGCGGGATCGGGCCGACGCTGATCATCTGGTGCACGATCGGGGTGAGCGGGATCCGGGCCCCGGCCATCCGGGCCAGCCGGGGGCTCCATACCCCGCAGCAGATCACGCAGATGCCGGTCCCGATCTCCCCGGCGCTGGTGCGCACCGCGGTGACCCGCGGCCGGCCGCGGTCGTCGGTGCCAGCTGTGTCGATGCCGAGCACCTCGGCCCCGGCCAGCACGTGCAGCGCCCCGGACTGCTCGGCTTCCTCGCGCATCAGCGTGCCCGCCCGCAGCGAGTCGACCACGCCCACGGTCGGGAAGTGGCCGCCGCCCAGGATGACCGACTCATCCAGGTAGGGCACCAGCTTGCGGACCTCGGCGGGCGTGATGACCTGGGCCGGGATCCCCCACGCCTTGGCCGCCGAGCAGCGGCGGCGCAGCTCGGCCATCCGGGCCTCGGTCCGCGCCACCTCGATGCCCCCGCTCTGCGTGAACACGCCGAGGGCCTGGTACTGCTCGGTGCTGTCCCGGGTCAGCTCCATCATCATCTTCGAGTACTCGATCGGGAAGATGAAGTTGGACGCGTGCCCGGTGGAGCCGCCGGGGTTCGGCATCGGGCCCTTGTCCACCAGGACCAGGTCGCGCCAGCCGAGCCGGGCCAGGTGGCAGGCCAGGCTGTTGCCGACGATCCCGGCGCCGATGATGACGGCGCTGGCCCGGCCCGGGAGCTCACTCATCGCTGGTCCTCGCTGCTCGCACAGATAGTATCCGACTGATATATCAGTTGGTAGACTAGATCGCGTGGATGCCACGGTCAAGCCGCCCCAGGCTCACCCAGACGGCGGCGACGGCGGTCCCGGTGAGCCTCGTTCGCTGGCCGGCCTGGCCTACCGGCAGATCCAGGATCTGCTGGTCAGGCTGGAGATCCGGCCGGGCGCGCCGATCAACGAGGAAGACCTGTGCCTGCGCCTGGGGCTGGGCCGGACGCCGGTCCGGGAGGCGCTCAAGCGGCTGGAACACGAGCGCCTGGTAATCGCCTACCCGCGGCGCGGCACGTTCGCGACCGAGATCAACGTCACCGACCTGACGCACATCTTCGAGGTCCGCGCGGTCATCGAGCCGGCCGCGGCAGCCAGCGCGGCCCGGCATGCCACCCCGGCCGACCGGGCTGCCTTCCGGGCGCTGGCCGCCGAGTTGGCCGCGGCAACCAAACTGGCCGGCCAGCCAGGCGAGCTGATGACCCTGGACATGCGGATCCACCGGGCCATCTACGCCGCGACGCACAACCCGTATCTCGAGGACACCCTGATCCGCTACGGCAACCTGGCCACCCGCATCTGGTGCCTGTTCCTGGACCGGCTGGCCGGCATGGCCGGCCACGTCGCGGAGCACCGCGACCTGCTGCAGGCGCTGGCCGACGGCGACGCGGGGCAGGCGGCCGAGATCGCCCGGCGGCACGTCATCGAGTTCGACCGGGCCATCCGCGCGGTTATCTAGCCCAGGCATAACGCACAGGGGCCGCCGGCCAATGGCCGGCGGCCTCTGCGTTGCCCGCTCCCGCTATCCGGCTCTGCTATTCGGCTCTGCTATTCGACTGGGATCTCCTTGTTGATCAGGCCCAGGTCGATGCCCTGCCGGTTGCGCACGATCCGGGCCACCGCGTAGATCACGATGGCCAGGACGTACATGGCGCCCATGTAGATGAGCGAGTCGTTGCTGTTCACGAAGTACAGGTCGTTGCTCAGCCACTCGTACAGGTTGAAGCCGAGCAGCCCGATCGTGATAACGCCGGCCACCGGGACGATCGGCACGCCGAGCACCTTGATCCGGCTGGCCGGCGAGGCCTGCCACAGGTCCTTCTTGCGCCACGGCAGGACCACCACGGCGATCGCGCTGAACAGATAGGTCACCGCGATGACCAGGGTGGCGTCCAGCGTGTAGCTGCGGAACGTGGTCGAGTAGGCGTAGACCGCGGCCAGGCCAGCCGCCGGGAGCAGCATCAAGATCAGCGAGTAGACCGGCACCTTGCGCCGCTCGGACACCTCGGCGGCCCGGTCGGGCAGCACCCGGTCGAACGCGGCCGCGAAGATGACCCGGGTCGAGGACAGGAACAGCGTGCCGACCCAGGCGAAGAACCACAGGCTGAGCACCAGGATCAGGATCACCTGGAACGCGGTGTTGTGCACCAGCCAGCCGGCGAACATGAACGGGTAGGGCCAGATGCCGAACTGCGGCGTGAGGTTGTAGTCCAGCGAGTTCAGGTTCTGGTAGAAGCCCCAGCCGATGGTCTTGTCCACCAGCAGGAAGAAGATCACCGTGCAGAGGACCGTGATCCACAGGCCGGCGAACATGCCGGTGAACACCCGGCGGAAGTCACTCGCGCCGCGGATCTCGCCGTACAGCGTGCTGCCCCAGTTCGGCCACAGCAGGAAGAACATGAAGGCCGGCACGAGCAGCATGGTCGGCCCGAGCGGGCCGAAGCCCAGCGGGTTGGTGGTGTAGCCCGCCTTGGCCGCCGCGTGGTTGGTGGCCGCGTAGGCGTTGTGCACCCCGAACAGCTTCTGGCCGTAGAGGTTGAACGAGTTCACGAAGTCGGCGTGCGAGTTGATCAGCAGCAGGATCACCACGACGGCGAACCCGATCATCCCACCGACGAAGCAGTACTTCTGGATCCGGGCGTAACCGGCCATGCCCAGCGAGACGAGCAGGCCGGCAATGACGATCGTGATCAGCGTGACCACGAAGATGCCATTGTTGGTGCCGAACCAGGCCGCGCCGCCGGCCGGCCAGGTCCATTTGAGCGTGGCCCAGAGCGGCTCGAACAACTGGACGGACAGGATGTTCCCGTAGATCGGGGCCCACAGCCACAGGATGAACCACCAGCCGGTGGCGGCCATCACGAAACCGAGGCCGCTGCCCAGGATCCGGCTCTGCCAGACGTAGTCACCACCCGCCCGCGGGATCGTGACGATAAGCCCGGAGTACGCGATCACCAGGAACGAGACCCAGATGCCGGAGATGATCGTGGCCGTGATGAATTGGCCCTTGGGGAACGCCGGGCCAGCGAACGTGAACTCGTAGAGGCCTAGCGTGACGAAGTTGGTCGCCAGGCAGGCATAGATGATCGAGTCACGGACGGACCAGCCGCGGACCAGGCCGGTGGCTTTGCGCAAGAAGAGTGTTGGCGTCTCGCCGCCAATTGCGTCAGTTGCCATGCTCATCTCCCAGTTGGGGGGCTTTTGTGTAGCTAGGCAATGGTATTGCCATCCGACGATTAATGTTGGTAAAACTCAGCCGTTCACCAGAAGGTATTTAGTAACCTTCCCCTTCTTTGGGTTCAGCTCGAGCACCGCGCCCTGCAAGACGCCGTCGCCATAAACGCTGCCAGGGTTGATGGCCAGCGTGCGGCCCATCTTCTTGACGCCACGGCTCTCGTGAATGTGGCCGTGCACCGACAGCATCGGCTGGTAGCTGTTAATCGCGTCGCGGACCGCCTTGGAGCCCACCGGCTTCATCACCGCGCCGCCATGCATAGGCCGGAGGTTCTCGTCCAGTGCTGGGGCCTCATCCAGCCCGGTCCCGTACGGCGGCGCGTGGAAATTGAAGATGGCCCGTTCCATGTCCGGAATCTGGCCGACGACCGCGTCAATCTTTTGCTTCAGCTCTTCTTCCGGGGCTTCCCGGAACGTGTCCCACGGCGTCGGGTTGGTCCAGCCCATCGAGACCAGGTGGAAACCATCCAGGTCGAGCGACTTGGCCTCGCCGAAGGTGACGCACGGCGACGACTCGATGATGTCGTCGATCTCCCAGATGTCGTCGTTGCCGCCGTTCAGGATGCACGGAATCTGGCCACCCTTGAGCTTCCCGTCGGCCATGTCCAGCCAGCGGTCCAGCGAGGCGGTCATTTCCTGACTGAACCTGCGGTCCACCGCGCCCTCTTCGTTGCTCAGGGTCTGCAGCTCATCCGGGGTGACGATAGAGGGGTAGTAGCCCTTGTTGCGGATCTGCTTCTGGACTTCGTCCAGTTCGGTCTGGGTGTCCATCCGGATCGTCTCGCCACGCACTGTGGTCTGCCAGTAGCCGCTGTGAGCCACGATCGGCACCATCACCTTGCCGGTGACGTCGCCGCCGAGCACGACCAGGTCGGCCTTGTAGAACGCGGCCGAGTTCAGGAACTTGCGCCAGCACACCTCGGAGCCGTGGATGTCAGTCGCGAAGAAGACCCTCATCTGTGCACCTTTGCCTTCCTCCGCGCAGTCGCACCGCCGGGTTCGCCGTAGGCCAGCACGCGCAAGTTCCGGGCGCCTTGTGCAACTCATGCGCGTACTGTGCAACGTCTAGCATCCGGCTGAAACTGCCGTCAAGCCGGACAGAGTGAATTAACGTGCCCCTTCACGGCCGGCCAGCGGATACCTGTCCGTTACTCCTAGTGCGCGACTTCCTCGGGCAGCTCATACCAGCGGACCCCGTCGCCGACCTTGGCCCGCAGCTTCCACTTCATGCTCTTCGGGACCGCGTCGGCGATCTCGCGCAACTGCCTGGCCTGGGCCAGCGGGTCGTACTCCGCGCCGGGACAGGCCAGCGCCGGGTTTTCCGCCAGCAGCGAGGGCAGCTTGTCCAGGTTCCCGGTGACGGTCCGCCACCAGCCCCAGTCCCCGGCCAGCACCTTGCCGAACCGGTCGGTGTCGATGGCCGCCGGCGCACCTGAGCCGACGGGGAGGCAGGACAGCAACTGCACGATGTCCCGGGCGTCCTTGGCGTTCAGCTCGATGATCTGCAGCTTGGACAGCAGCACGTCCACCGAATCCACGGTGAACGGCTGCCGGTCGAAGTTCGGCCGGAAGTCCAGCGTGTGGCACATGGTCAGCTGGTTCACCATGACGTCGATGGGCCGCCCGGACGGCGCGTTGAAATACATCTGCCGGTCACCGTTGAGGTTGTTGAACCGGCGATCCGGCTCGCAGCCGTTGTCGGCCAGCCAGGCGGCCACGTCTTTGCGGCCCTTGGCCGTGGTGGCGAAATCCATGTCCTGGTCGCGGCGGAGCCGGGGCGGGTAGTCCGGGCACAGCACCCGGACGGCCAGGCCGCCGAGGAGCTTCAGGCCCAGGCCCGCGGTGGAAGCCGCCTGGGCCAGGCCGAGCGCCTCGGTCAGCGGGTCCTGCGGTGATCCGGGTACCGGCGCATCGGCGGGTTGGGCCATGGCGGGCCTGCTCTCATCCTGGGCGGCACCGGCCAGCGCGGGCAGGCCGCACAATTCCTGCTAAGTCGGTAGCGAGTATGCCACGAACATCAGAAGCGCCAGTTGACGCAGAACGGGCAAATTGGTCATTCTTGGTTGCGTGTCCACGAATTTGGTTGCGGCCAACGCAACCTATCACTCGGCTGAGCGGGTGCTGGCACTGCTCGCGAGCTTCGAGGACGGCCGGCCGGAACTTAGTGTTACAGAGATAGCCGAAGCGCTCGGCGTACACAAGTCAACCGCCTCGCGATTGGCCGCCACGCTGGAACGGACCGGGTTCCTGGCCCGCTCGGGCAAGCGGTACCGGCTGGGCGTGGAGATCATCCGGCTGGGCAGCCTGGCGCTGCGCGGCGCCGACATCGTGGCCCGGCTGCAGCCCGCCATGGACAAGCTGTCCGAGCTGACCGGGGAGACCATCAACCTGGCCGTGCCCGCCGGGCCGGACATCCTGAACGTGGCCGAGGTGCCGAGCCGCTTCATCCTGAACAGCTCGGGCGGCTGGATCGGGCGGCGCACCAAACCGCACGCGGTGGCCAACGGCAAGGTGCTGCTCGCGTTCGGCGTCATCCCGATGCCGGCCACCCTGGAGCGCTACACCGAGCACACCATCTGCTCGGCGCCGGCCCTGGCCGCGCAGCTAGCTGAGATCCGCCAGGACGGTTACGCCACGGCGGTCGCCGAACTGGAGGACGGCCTGGTCGCGGTGGCCGCCCCGGTGTTCAGCCCGGACGGCGACTGCCTGGCCGCGCTGTCCATCTCCGGCCCGGCCTACCGGATGCCCGCGGAGAAACTCGGCGAACTCGGCCGGCTGTGCGCCACCGCATACTGAGTTGCTCACCAGACACCACTGAGGGGGCACTGGCGTTATGCAGGATTATTTGCTTTTTGTGGGCGGGCAGTTCCGGGCGGGGCGGGGCGCGGTGGCGCCGGCGGTCAGCCCATCGTCTGGGGAGACGTTCGCCACCGTGGCCACCGCGGACGCGGCGGATGTGGACGATGCGGTGCGCGCGGCCAGCCGGGCCTGGCCGGCCTGGGCGGCCAGCTCGGCGTTCGAGCGGGCGGCCTGGTGCGAGCGGGTCGCGGCGGCCATCGCTGCCCGGCGCGACGACCTGGCCCGCGTCCTGACCCAGGACCAGGGCAAGCCGCTGGCCACCGAGGCCTACGACGAGGTCGACGAGCTGGCCGTGTACTTCGAGATGGCGGCGGCGGACGCGCGGCGGCTAGACGGCGTCTACCCGCCGTCCAGCTCGGCCGGCCGCCGGGTGATCACGGCCCGGGTCCCGCTCGGCGTGGTCGGCGTGATCAGCCCGTGGAACTGGCCGTACACGATGGGTGCCGAGCTGTTCGCGCCCGCGCTGGCCGCGGGCAACGCGGTGGTCTGGGTGCCGGCCCCGACCACGTCGGCGTGCTGCGCGCTGCTGGCCGAGATCATCGCCGGGACCGGGGTGCCGGACGGCGTGTTCAGCTTCCTGCCCGGGCCCGGGCCGGTCGCCGGGGACGCGCTGGCCGGCCATCCGGGCGTGCACGCGGTCGGCTTCATCGGGTCGGTGGCCACCGGCGGGCTGGTCGCCGCCCGGGCGGCCGGCAAGACCCAGCTGCTCGAACTCGGCGGCAACGGCCCCATGGTGATCCTGGAGGATGCCGACCTGGAGCTGGCCGCCGAGGCCGCGCTGGAGGCGGCCTACCTGTGCGCCGGCCAGAGCTGCACGGCGGGCGAGCGGTTCCTGGTGCACGCCGCGGTGCGCGCCGAGTTCACCGAGCGGGTGGTGGCCGCCACCCAGCAGCAGATCCGGCTGGGCGACCCGCTCGACCCGCAGACCACGATGGGCCCGCTGAACAACGAGGCGACCGCGGCCAAATTCGACCGGCATGTGGCCGACGCGGTCAGCCGGGGCGCCAAGTTGTGCTGCGGCGGCCGCCGCGCGGCGGGCTTCCCGACCGGGCTGTACGCCGAGCCCACCGTGCTGGACGGCGTCACCCCAGACATGGACATCGCCACCGAAGAGACGTTCGGGCCGGTCGTCCCGGTCATCGAGGTGACCTCGGCCGCCGAGGCGCTGGCCATCACCAACTCGTCGCCGTTCGGGCTGACCGCCGCGGTGTTCACCGCCGACCTGGAGCGCGGGCTGGCGTTCGCCGAGCAGGCCCGGGCCGGCTGGGTCAACGTGAACGCGTCCACCAACCTGTGGGAGTCACACCTGCCGTTCGGCGGCCGGTCCGGCTCGGTCAGCGGGCGCGGCCGGGTCGGCGGGCGGTTCGCCATGGACGCGTTCACCGAGTCAAAAACGATTCTGTATCCAGGCCCTAAGCTCACCGGCTGACGCGGGCGAGGCGGGG
>DATCUG010000687.1:0-4308 GCA_036567525.1 Streptosporangiaceae bacterium
ACCTGCTTCTCACGGCCGATCGTGGAGGCCAGCGCCTCAGTCTGGGTGGCCGCGCAGAAGCTGCCGAACCCGTGTGTGGGGAAGATCGGGGCGCTGTCGGGCAGCTCGGTGGCCAGCCGGTGAGCCGACCGGTACTGGGCCCGGGCCAGGGCCGGCGTGCTGTCCGGGCCGAGCAGGTCCGGCCGACCCGTCGAGCCGTACAGCAGCGACCCGCCGGTGAACACCCCGGCGACCTGCCCGCCCGTTTCCAGCACGTAGGCGACATGGGTGAACGTGTGCCCCGGGGTGGCCATTATCCGCAACGCCAGTGCCTCGCTAATGGGTATCCGGTCGCCGTCGTGCACCGGGGTGCGGGTGAACCGGACCGGGTCGGCCCCGTTGACCAGGTAGCGCGCGCCGGCCGCCTGGGCCAGGGCCAGGCCGCCGGTCACGTAGTCGTTGTGGATGTGCGTCTCGGCCACATGGGTGACCCGGATGCCGAGCTGGGCGGCCAGGTCGCTGACCCGGTCCACGTCCCGCTGTGGGTCGATGACCACGCCGACGTCCCCGTCGTGCGCGAGGTAACTCCGGTCGCCGAGGCTGGGCGTGTCGATCGGGACCACGTCAACCATGCGGCCTCCCCCCGGCCCGGGCTCGGCCGGGCTTTCTCTGCTGGATCAAATGTACGATCATTCGGACAGGTGCTCAAGGAGGAGGGTCTGTGGTCACAGGCATGACCGTCCAGGGCGCCGGGCCCGGCGCCGCGGCCCGGCCGCTGGACCGGCGCAGCCCGCTGCCGCTGTGGGCCCAGCTCCGGGACGACCTGCACCGGCGGCTGGCGGCCGGTGCGTTCCGCGACACCTTCCCCGGTGAGCTGAAGCTAACCGGCGAGTACGCGGTGAGCCGGCAGACAGTCCGGGCCGCGCTGCGGGAACTGCGTGCGGACGGCGTGGTGGTGGCCGAGCGCGGCCGCCGTCCCCGGCTGGCTGGGCCGGGCGGCATCACCCAGCCGCTGGGCGCGCTCTACTCGCTGTTCGCCTCGGTCGAGTCCGCGGGCCAGCGGCAGACCAGCCTGGTCCGGGCCCGTGAGCTGTGCGCCGACGGGGTGGTCGCGGACCGGCTGGGACTGGCCGAGGACACGCCGCTGTTCCGGCTGGAACGGCTCCGGCTGGCCGGCGATGAGCCGCTGGCGCTGGACACCGTGTGGCTGCCCGCGGAGATCGCCGCGCCGCTGCTGGAGGCGGACTTCACGCACACCGCGCTGTACGACGAGCTGGCCGCGCGCACCGGCCTGCGGCCGGAGAGCGGCCGCGAGCACATCCGGTCAGTGGTGCCCAGCCCGGCTCAGCGCCGCCTGCTGCGGATCCCGGCGGCCACCGGGGTGCTGGCCATCGACCGGCTGGGCTACGCCGCGGGCCGGCCGGTGGAGTGGCGGCACACGCTGATCCGGGGTGACCGGTTCTCGCTGGTGGCCGAGTTCTCGCCGCGGTCCGGTTACCAGCTGACCCGGCCACAATACCCTGCTGGGTATCCTGGCCGTGCACCGGAGGGAGGTAACTGATGAAGATCGACGATGCTGCCGAGAGCCAGGTGCTCAACCGGCTGCGCCGGGCGCAGGGCCAGCTGGCTGGGGTTATCTCCATGGTCGAGTCCGGCCGGGACTGCGACGAGGTAGTCACCCAGCTGGCCGCGGTATGCCGGGCGCTGGACCGGGCCGGGTTCAAGATCGTGGCCAGCGGCATGCGGCAGTGCATGGCCGCCGGGACGAGTTCCCCGATGACCGAGGAGCAGATGGAGAAGATGTTCCTCACCCTGGCCTGAGCCCAGCCGGCCGGGCTCCGCAGCGGCGCCGGGCCGCGGGCACTGGCGTTAGGGATAGATCATCAGGAGCAGGGCCCGGTTCTCGTGCTGCAGGCCCTGGTAGACGTGCGGGAGCGCGGCGTCGTGGTGGACGGAGTCGCCGGCCGCGAGATCGACGGGGTCGGCGGCCGGCCCGCAGCGGACCTGGCCCGCGGTGACCACCAGGCACTCCTGGACGCCGGGCAGGTGCGCGGCCGAGTCCTGCCGGGCCCGGTCGACGTCGAGGTCGTAGACCTCGACCCGGCTGGGCGTGTCCAGCCGGTGCAGCAGCCGGGCGTGCACGGCGGCGCCGTCGATCCGGGCGCCCTGGCCGGCCCGGACCACCGCCACCGGCGCGGGCCGGTAGTGCAGCAGATCGCCCAGCGGCACGCCGAGCGCGGAGGCCAGCGCCCACAGCGTGCTCAGCGTGGGATTGCCCTCGCCGAGTTCCAGCGCGTGCAGCGTGGTCTTGCCGAGGCCGGCCGCGCTGGCCAGGTCGGCCAGGGACAGCCCAGCGGCCTGGCGCTTGCGGCGCAGGTTGGCGCCAACGGTGGCTGAGATCGTCACGCGTGTCATTCTAACGATACGATCGTTCTGTATATTGGTACGATGCCTGTATCGCGGTTGCAGCACGTGCCGGGGATCGGTGTGGACAAGGTCGGCGACGCGGCCGACGCGGCCGGGGACCCGCGGTTCCTCCGGCTGGAGAACCTGGACACCGACATCCCGCCGCCCGCGGTGGCCCGGCAGGTCACCCACGAGGCGGTCGAGCAGGACAAGGCCAACAGCTACCTGCCGTTCCAGGGGCACTGGGCGCTGCGCGAGGCGGCGGCCGGGCACGTCAGCGCGATCACCGGGGTCGGCTACGACCCGGCCAGCCAGTGCGTCAGCGTGGCCGGCGGGCTGAACGGCATCCTGAACGTGCTGCTGGCCACCGTGGAGCCGGGCCAGGAGGTGGTCATCTGCGACCCGATCTACGCCGGGCTGGTGAACCGGATCCGGCTGGCGGGCGGGGTGCCCCGGCACGTGCGCGGCCAGCCCGGGCCCGGCGGCTGGGCCACCGACCCGGCCGAGCTGGCCGCGGCCATTGGGCCGCGCACTGCCGCGGTGCTGCTGATGAGCCCGGCCATGCCGACCGGGGCGCTGCTCGGCGCGGAGCACTACGCGGCGATCGCCGATCCGGTCAGCCAGCACGGCGCCTGGGTGATCTACGACGCGGCCATGGAGCGGATCCGCTTCGACGGGCAGCCGCCTGCCCACCCGGCCTCGCATCCCGGGCTGGCGGCGCGCACCATCACGGTCGGTTCCGCGTCCAAAGAACTGCGGATGATCGGCTGGCGGGTCGGCTGGGTGGTCGGGCCGGCGCCGATCATGGGTGACATCGGCCTGGTCGGGCTGACCAACGTGGTGTGCCAGGTGGGCATCGCGCAGCAGGCGGTGGCGGCGGCGCTGCGCGCCCCGGACGCGGCGGCCGACGTGGCCGCGGCCACCCGGATCTGGCAGCAGCGCTGCGACGTCATCCTGGCGCAGCTGGACGGCTACCCGTGCATCCGGCCGGACGGTGGCTGGTCGCTGCTCATCGACACGGTTCCGCTGGGGATCACCGCGGCCGAGGCGTCGGAGCGGCTGTTCCGGCTGGCTCAGGTGGCGGCGACGCCGATGACGGGCTGGGGGCCGAGCGGGGAGCGGTACCTGCGCCTGGTGTTCGCGAACGAGCCAGCCGAGCGGCTCGGCGACCTGCGGGCCCGGTTCGACGCCGCGTTCGGCTGAGCGGCCAGGCCCTCAGCTGGCGGCTGGTGCCGGAAATGGCGTTCAGCCAGACGCGATACCGCGGGCAGCGGGGTATGGCTGTGACAGGGGCCGGACCGGATAGGACCGGGGCGTATCTGCCGGACCTGGGCCCGGATATGCGGGATATGCGGCTTGGGCAGATATGCCCGAAGGGCCGGGTTAGCTCTCTCCTAAACGGCTTGAATGGTACTAACGATAAGTAGTTGAGTAGATGCGTAGTGTGGTAGCGTGCGCCTTGAGCTGCTGACTACGAGCCCGTAGCTGGGCTGGCGGAGCTGTGCCCGCCATTAACCGGGACGGAATCGCGACGTTCGAGTGCAGAAGATCAACAGGCTTTGCCGGGTATGGGCAAGGTCGGCGAACTGGCCATTGTGGGGGGATTCTTATGCAGATTCGTAGTTCAAAACTCCTACGAATATTCACACTTAGTGATTCCCGTGCCGCTTCCCCGGGGTCACTGACATGACCTGGCCGACCAACCCGAACGCAGCGGCCAGATCCGACGACCGGCCCGGACCTCGGCTCACCCCGCCCAGTGTCCCGGCCACGACCCCCACCCGCATGGCGGGTGCGGCGGGGAATGAGCCGGACATGCTCCCGGCGCCGGGTGTGTTCGGACAGTTGCCCCGGCGGCGTCCCAGGGCTCATCTGGCCAGCGAACTGAGTGCGGCGGGAGATGAGGCTCAGCCGGGCGCGGCC
>DATCUG010000688.1:0-2519 GCA_036567525.1 Streptosporangiaceae bacterium
CGATGCGTACTACCAGGCCCGCGGCCTGGATCCGCAGGGTCACCCGCACCCGTCCGATCTGGACGATCTCCAGCTGGCCTAACGCCAGTACCTGGCACTGCCCCGCCGTCCCTCCCCGGGGGACAGCGGGGCAGTCGCTGGCATCGCCCGTTACTGGCGCGGCCATTTCCTGGAGCGCGGCCGCCTGGCTGTCCCGCCGGGCGGCGGCCCGGCGGCCCCGGACGGCCAGCGACCCGGTGCGGGCCAGCAGCATGGCCACCGACAGGAAGATCAGGCCGTCGGTCAGCGCGTCCACGGTGACCTGGTTGCTGATCATCCAGTGGCCGAGCTGGGCGCCGAACAGGTGGGCCGAGCCATAGGCGAAGAAGACCCGGCCGCCGACCACGGCTATCCAGATCAGCGCATACGGCGCGCCGGCCCACGTGCTGACCTGGCCGGTCTGCCCGTCGCAGGAAACCCGCATGAACGCGGCGGCCAGCACGCCCAGGGCCAGGCCGTTGCCCGAGCCGGCCACGCCCTTGAAGTAGAACGGGACGATGACCGCGGCTGCGATGAACGGGCGGATCAGCCGGAGCGGGGTCACCTTGCGCTGGCCGAGGTCGGAAATCAGCACCACGGCGAGGATGATGAGGTTGGGGATCAGGACGCTGGCGGTCATTGCGGGCTCCTAGCTGAGCTGGCCAGTGGTTGGCTGGGCCAGGGCGGTTCGTTACGCCGAGAACGCTAGGTAGCGGGCCCATGCCGGCGCGTCGGCCTCCGGCTTGACCGCGGGTCCAGGGTGGGTGGAGACGGATCTCCACCCAGCGTCAACCCGCGCGCCGATGCCGCGCGTGGCCTGGCCGGATACGTTAAGTGCGTGCTTCGCTCTCTGTTCTCGGACCGCACGCTGGCCGTCAGCCCCGGCGCGCTGGACGTGTCGCCGATCCTGGTCGCGGTCCGGAGCATCGTCCTGGTCATGGTGCTGGTCACGGTGCCGCTGGCCGAGCCGCACCTGGGCGTGGGCGCGCAGGGCACGGCGGTCGCCGTCGCCCTCGGTGTCTGTCTGGCCGGCGGGGTGGTCTGGTTCCTGGCCCGGGGCCGGGAGCGGCTGACCGTCGCCACCCTGGCCGTGCTCGGCGTGGCCGGCGGCGTGCTGGCCGGGCTATCCCCGCTCAGCACGGCCATCGCGGTGGGGTGCGTGGTCACCGCAACTGTGGGCGCCCGGCTGAACACCGAGATCTCGATGGCCATCACCGCGGCCACGGTGGCCGCGTTCCTCATCGCCGGGCTGGCCACCGGCGCGCCGGCCGAGTCGCTGCTCGGTTACCCGCTCACGTTCATCGGCTTGTGGGCGCTCGGCCTGACCCGGCATGCCTATCTGATGCGGGCCGAGCTGGCCGAGCAGGCGCTGGCCGAGACCAGGCGGGCCCGGGAGGCCGAGACCGAGGCGGCCGCGCTGGCCGAACGGGCCCGGATCGCCCGGGAGATCCACGACGTGCTGGCTCACTCGCTGGCCGCGGTGTCGGTCAACCTGGAGGCGGCCGAGGCGCTGCTGGCCGCGCTGCCCACCGGCCGCCCGGAACTCGGCCAGGCGATCGAGTGCATCAGCCGGGCCAGCGTGTTCACCAAGGAAGGCCTGGCCGACGCGCGCCGGGCCATCCTGGCCCTGCGCGACGACGCGGCGCCACTGTCCGAGCAGCTGGCGGAACTGGTCAAGGAGTACGCCGCCGACTCGCACGGGCCGGCCGACCTCACCGTCACCGGCACCCCGCGGCCGGTTGCCTCCGAAGCTGGCCTGGCCGTCTACCGGACCGCGCAGGAGGCGCTGACCAACGCGCGCAAGCACGCGCCGGGCCAGCCGGTCCGGCTCACCCTGGACTACGCGCCGGATGAGATCACGATGCGGGTGGACAACCGGCTGCCGGACCCGGCGGCCGCCCGCCCGCTGGCCGCCACCGGGGCCGGGTACGGGCTCACCGGGCTGCGGGAACGCGCCGCGCTCGGCGGCGGCACGCTAACCGCGGGGCCGGCTGACGGGGAGTGGCGGGTAACCCTGAGAATTCCGGCATGAGCCCGGAAGATCCCACCGGACCGGTCAGCGTCATCGTCGTGGACGACCAGTCCGCGGTGCGCGAAGGCCTGGTGCTGCTGCTCGGCACGCTGCCCGGCATCGAGGTGGCTGGCGAGGCCGCGGACGGCGACGCCGCCATCAAACTGGTCGCGGCGGTGCACCCGCAGGTCGCGCTCATGGACCTGAACATGCCGGGTTGCGACGGCGTGGCCGCGACCCGGCAGATCACGGCCGATCACCCCGGCACCCGGGTGGTGGTGCTCACCACGTACGCCGACGACGAATCGATCATCGGCGCGCTGCAGGCCGGGGCGCTCGGCTACCTGACCAAGGACGCGACCCGGGCCGAGATCGGCCGCGCGGTGCTGGCCGCCGCGGCCGGCCAGGCGGTGCTCGACCCGGGGGTGCAGCAGCGGCTGGCGTCGGCGGCGGCACGTGCGCCCGAGGCGCCATCGGGCTCGCCTGGGGA
>DATCUG010000689.1:0-4046 GCA_036567525.1 Streptosporangiaceae bacterium
GCGGCGTCCAGCCGCCGGTCACCGCCGGCCGCTAGCGCCAGCTCGGCGGACAGCGCGTCCGCGGCCGCGGGCTGCCGCCGCAGCGCCCGGAGCAGGTCCAGCGCGGTCACGTTGCCCGAGCCCTCCCAGATGGAGTTCAGCGGGCTGTCCCGCAGCAGCCGCGGCATCCCGGACTCCTCGACGTACCCGTTGCCGCCCAGGCATTCCAGCGCCTCGGCCGCGTGCAGCGGCGCCCGCTTGCACACCCAGTGCTTGGCCGCGGGCAGCGCCACCCGGAGCAGCGCCGCCTCGGCGGCGTCCCCGCGGGCCGCCCGGTCCGCCGCGCCCGCGAGCCGGATGGCCAGCGTGGTAGCCGCCTCCGATTCCAGGCTGAGGTCGGCGAGCACCGATCCCATCAGCGGCCAGGCAATGAGATCTTTGCCGAACGCCTGCCGGTGGGCGGTGTAGTACGCCGCTGCGACGAGCCCACGGCGCATCCCCGCCGCGCTGCCCAGCACGCAGTCCAGCCGGGTGGCGCTGACCATCTCGATGATGGTCGGCACACCGCGCCCGGCCGCCCCGACGGGCCAGGCCAGTGCGCCGTCGAACTCGACTTCGGCCGACGCGTTGGACCGGTTGCCCAGCTTGTCCTTGAGCCGCTGCAGCCGCATCGCGTTGCGGCTGCCGTCGGGCAGCACCCGGGGCAGCAGGAAGCAGGTCAGGCCGCCCGGGCCCTGGGCCAGGACCAGGAACAGGTCGCTCATCGGCGCCGAGCAGAACCACTTGTGCCCGGTGATCAGGTGCGCGCCGCCGGCGTCGCCGCCGGCTGGCTCGGCCCGGGTGGTGCCGGCCCGGACGTCCGAGCCGCCCTGCTTTTCGGTCATGGCCATGCCCGCCAGCAGCCCGGCCTTGCCGGCCGGTGGCCGCAGCCCGGGGTCGTAGGCCGGCGCGGTGAGCAGCGGCTCGAACTGCCGGGCCAGCTCCGGGGCGTGCCGCAGCGCCGGGATCACGGCGTAGGTCATCGATACCGGGCAGCCGTGCCCGGCTTCGGCCTGGGACCAGACGTAGAACGCGGCGGCCCGGGCCACATGGGCGCCGGCCCGCTGTTCGGCCCACGGCGCGGCGTGCAGGCCCTGGCGCACCGCGGTGCCCAGCAGCACATGCCAGGACGGGTGAAACTCGACCTCATCGATCCGGTGGCCACGGGCATCATGCGTGCGCAGCACCGGGGGATGCTCGTTGGCCAGCCGGGCGTGCTCCTGAGTGTCTGCCGCGCCGGCCAGCCGGCCGAGCTCGTGCAGCCGGCCGGTGTCCCAGCCCGCGCCTTCCCGGCCGGCCGCGGCCAGCAGCGCCGGGTCGTCCGCCACGTCGTAACCGGCCAGCGGCGGGACCTGGTTCAGCACCTGGTGCGTGACATGCGGCCGGGCCGCTGGGGCAGTCGTCATACCGCGACGATATCCCGCACGTTACCGGGCAGAAACTTGCCGCTCACGCAGCCCCCGGGGCAGCTCAGCCAGCGCCTCCCGGTACCGGTCCAGCAGTACGTCGGCGACCTCAGGGGCGGCGCCGAGCGGGGCGGACACGGCCGCCGCCCCGGCGGCCAGCGACCGGTCGGCGACCTGGTCCGCGAACCGCCCGGGGGCGAGCAGGTAACTGGCCACCACGACGCGCTGGGCGCCATCGCGGATCAGCCCGGCCACGGCCTGGTCCGGGGTGGGCGGGGCGGCGGAGGCGAACGCGGGCCGCACCGCCTGCCAGCCGCGGGCGGCCTGCCAGTCCGCGGCCAGCTGGGCGATCACCGCGTTGGCGGCCGGGTGGCTGGAGCCGGCCGCGGCCAGCACCACCGCGGTCTGCCCGGCCTGGGCCAGGTCCTGGCCGGCCTCGGCCAGCCGCCGGTCCAGCGCGCGGAGCAGGCCCGGGTGCGGCCCGAGCGGCGTGCCGTACCGCACGCGCAGCCCAGGCAGCGCGGTCTGGGCCTCGTCCAGCAGCTCAGGGATGTCGGTACCGCTGTGGTACGCCGCGGTCAGCAGCAGGGGCAGGACCACTACCGGGCCCGTCCCGAGCGCGCTCAGCACCTGGAGCGGCGCTGGGGGAGCGTGCCCCAGGAACGCGGCCTTGATGTCCAGCCCGGCCAGCCCGCGGGCCGCCGCCCGCTCGCGCGCCGCGCTGAGCAGCCCAGTGATGGTGGCCCCGGCGCGGGGGTCACGGCTGCCATGCGCGATCGCGACGAGCGGGGGCTGGGTCAGGTGTGGATACCGCATTCGGTCTTGCCCGTGCCGGTCCACCGGCCGCTGCGCGGGTCGGCCCCCGCCTCCACCTTCATCGTGCAGGTGGCGCAGCCGATCGATGGGTAGCCGTCGTAGACCAGCGGGTTGACCAGCACGCCGTTGTCCGCGATGTACGCGTCCACCTGCTCCTGGGTCCAGGCCACGATCGGGTTGACCTTGACCATCTGGCGCCGGGGGTCCCACTGCACCGCCTTGGTGTCGCTGCGCGCGGCGGTCTCCTCGCGGCGCACCCCGGTGATCCACGCGTCGTACGGGTCGAGCGCCCGCTCCAGCGGCACCACCTTGCGCAGGTAGCAGCACAGGTCAGGGTTGCGCCCGTAGAGCCGGGGGCCGAGCGCGGCCTCCTGCTCCTCGACCGTCCGGGACGGAGTGACGTTTTTCACGTTCACCGGGTAGATGGCCTGGACCGCGTCCCGGGTGCCGATCGTCTCCGGGAAGTGGTACCCGGTGTCCAGGAAGATCACGTCGAGGCCCTCCTGCACCTGCGACGCGAGGTGCACGAGGACCGCGTCGGTCATCGAGGACGTGATGCACAGCCGGTCACCGAACGTCTGCACCGCCCACCGGATGATCTCTTCGGCGGGTGCGTCGGCCAGGTCGTCCGCTGCCTGGGCAGCCAGCCTCTCCATCTCTGCTGCCTGTGCTGGGAGCCTCTCCATAAGGGACGTGTCCTCCATGGGTTGCGGCGCATCGGGGGGCGGGCTCACGCGGTGGGTCACAGTGCTGCTCACGGGTTGACTCCCGATCCAGCAAATCGTAGCTGGAAGGCGCGGGCACAGCTACGGCAGTGCCACGCGCCGTCCTGTTCCTGGGGAACTAGGTCTTCTTCCCCACAATAGGGGCAATAAAACGGAATTGCCCGCTGTGTCGGGGATGCCGGGAGTGTCACAGGAAGTCCTCCTCGCTGGCCCGGCTGGCCCAGGTGGCGAACGTCTCGTCCGCGGCCCGGCCGGCCTGGAACCTGAGCAGCACCCGCTCCAGGTAGTCGGGCAGCTCGTCGGCGGTGGTCTTCAGCCCGCGGATCTTCCGGCCGAACCCGGAGCTGGCCCCGTCCCCGCCACCCAGGCTGCCGCCCAGGTGGATCTGGAAGCCCTCGGTCTGCTCCCCGTCCGGCCCGGTGACCAGCGAGCCCTTCAGGCCGATGTCGGCGGTCTGGATCCGGGCGCATGAGTTCGGGCAGCCGTTCACGTTGATCGTGACCGGCTCGGTGAAGTCGGGCAGCCGGCGTTCCAGCTCGGCGATGACCTGGCTGGCCCGGGCCTTGGTCTCCACGATGGCCAGCTTGCAGAACTCGATGCCGGTGCAGGCCATCGTGTGCCGCCGGAACACGCTGGGGGAGGCGGGCAGGTCGGCCGCGTCCAGCGCCGCGGTCAGCTCGGCCACGCTGGCCTCGGGCACGTCCAGGATGACCAGCTTCTGCTCGGTGGTGGTGCGCACCCGGCCGCTGCCGTACCGGGCCGCCAGGTCGGCCACCTGGCCCAGCGCGGCGCCGGACATCCGGCCGACCCGGGGGGCGAAGCCGACGTAGTACCGGCCGTCACGCTGCTCGTGCACGCCAACGTGGTCGCGGCGGCCGTCACGGGGCGGAGGCGGCGGCGGCCCCTCGGGCAGCGCGTAGCCCAGGTACTCCTTCTCCAGCACCTCGAGGAACTTCTCCGGGCCCCAGTCCGCGATGAGGAACTTCAGCCGGGCCCGGTGCCGCAGCCGCCGGTAACCGTAGTCCCGGAACACCGACGTGACCCCGGCCCACACCTCGGGCACCTGGCCCGGCTGGACGAA
>DATCUG010000690.1:0-3036 GCA_036567525.1 Streptosporangiaceae bacterium
ATGCGGGTCTGCCACCTGGACACCTGCCCGGTCGGGGTGGCCACGCAGAACCCGGAGCTGCGGCAGCGGTTCACCGGCCAGCCGGAGTTCGTGGTCAACTTCTTCGAGTTCATCGCCGAGGAGGTCCGCGAGTACCTGGCCGCGCTCGGCTTCCGCACGCTGGACGAGGCGATCGGCCGGGTGGACCTGCTCGACGCCGAGCAGGCGATCGGTCACTGGAAGGCGGCCGGGCTGGACATCTCGCCGATCTTCTACCGGCCCGAGCTGCCTGCCGGGGCGGCGCTGCGCAACACGGCCAGCCAGGACCACGGCATCGACCGGGCCCTGGACAACACGCTGATCCAGCTGGCCGAGGGTGCGCTGGCCGACGGCAGCCCGGTCACGCTGGACCTGCCGGTGCGCAACGTGAACCGCACCGTCGGCACCATGCTCGGTTACGAGGTGACCAGGCGCTGGAGCGGCGCGGGGCTGCCGGACGACACCATCCACGTCCGGTTCCGCGGCTCGGCCGGGCAGTCGTTCGGCGCGTTCCTGCCCCGCGGCATCACCCTGCGGCTGGCCGGCGACGCCAACGACTACCTGGGCAAGGGCCTGTCCGGCGGGCGGATCATCGTGGCCCCGGACGCCGCCGCCCCGTTCCAGGCCGAGGAGCAGATCATCGCGGGCAACGTGATCGGCTACGGCGCCACCGGCGGCGAGATGTTCCTCCGCGGCGTGGTGGGCGAGCGGTTCTGCGTGCGCAACTCCGGGGCGACCGCGGTGGCCGAAGGCACCGGCGACCACGGCTGCGAGTACATGACCGGCGGCGTGGTGGCCGTGCTCGGGCCGGTCGGCCGCAACTTCGCGGCCGGCATGTCCGGCGGCATCGCCTACCTGCTCGAACCCAACCCGGTCCGGGTCAATACCGACATGGCTGACCTGGAAGACCTGGACGAGTCCGATGCCGCCCAGCTGCAGGCACTGGTCGAGCGGCATTACGCGGAGACTGGTTCGGCGGTGGCGGCCCGGCTGCTGGCCGACTGGGATGCGGCGGTACTGGCGTTCGGGAAAGTAATGCCGAAGGACTACAAGCGGGTGCTGCTCGCGGCGCGCGCCGCTGAGCTCGAGGGGCGCGACGTCAACCAGGCCGTGATGGCCGCGGCGCACGGCTGAGGGAGCTGAGAGATGGCTGACCCCAAGGGGTTCCTGAGCACGCCGCGGGAGACGCCGGCCCGGCGGCCGGTGGACGTGCGGATCCGCGACTGGCGCGAGGTGTACACCGACTTCTCCCCGGTGGCGCTGGAAGCGCAGGCCGGGCGGTGCATGGACTGCGGGATACCGTTCTGCCACCAGGGCTGCCCGCTGGGCAACCTGATCCCGGAGTGGAACGACCTGGTCTGGCGGCACGACTGGCGGGAAGCCGCCGAGCGGCTGCACGCGACCAACAACTTCCCCGAGTTCACCGGGCGGCTCTGCCCGGCGCCCTGCGAGAGCGCCTGCGTGCTGGGCATCAACGCCGACCCGGTGACGATCAAGCAGGTCGAGGTGGAGATCATCGACCGGGCCTGGGCCGAGGGCTGGGTGACGCCGCGGCCGCCTGCCGCGGCGGCTCTGGCGGCTGGCCGGCCGGTGGCGGTGATCGGCTCCGGGCCGGCCGGGCTGGCCGCCGCCCAGCAGCTCACCCGGGCCGGGCACCAGGTGACCGTGTTCGAGCGGGCCGATGCCCCCGGCGGGCTGCTCCGCTACGGCATCCCCGAGTTCAAGATGGAGAAGCGGCACCTGGACCGGCGGCTGTGGCAGATGCAGGCCGAGGGCACCGTGTTCCGCTGCGGGGTGCTGGCCGGGCGGGATGTGGATGCTGGGCAGCTGCGGGCGGAGTACGACGCGGTGGTGCTGTGCGGCGGGGCCACCGTGGCCCGCGGGCTGCCGGTGCCGGGCGCGTCGCTGGCCGGGGTGCACCAGGCCATGGACTACCTGCCGCAGGCCAACCGGGCGGTGGCCGCGTCGCTGGTGTCCGGGGGCGGCCCCGCGTCGCCCGGGCCGGTTCCCGAGCCGCCGATCAGCGCCCGGGGCAAGCACGTGATCATCATCGGCGGCGGTGACACCGGCGCGGACTGCCTGGGCACCGCGCACCGGCAGGGCGCCCGGTCGGTGACCCAGCTGGAGATCATGCCCCGGCCGTCCGATGGCCGTCCGGCGCACCAGCCGTGGCCGACGTACCCGATGATCTACCGGGTGTCCAGCGCGCACGAGGAGGGCGGCGAGCGGGTCTACGCGGTGTCCACCAAGGAGTTCCTGGCCGATGACGCCGGGCGGGTGCGGGCGCTGCGGCTGGCCGAAGTCGCGCTGTCCGGCGGGCGGTTCGAGGAGATCCCCGGCACCGAGCGGGAGCTGCCCTGCGAGCTGGTGCTGCTGGCCATGGGGTTTGTGGGCGCGCAGCGCGAGGGGCTGCTCACCGACCTGGGCGTGGACTTCGACGCGCGGGGCAACGTGGCCCGAGACGACTCGTTCGCCACCTCGGTGCCGGGCGTGTTCGTGGCCGGCGACATGGGCCGGGGCCAGTCGCTCATCGTCTGGGCCATCGCCGAGGGCCGCGCCGCGGCCGCCGCTGTGGACGCCTACCTGGCCGGCGAGACGGTCCTCCCGGCCCCCATCGCCCCCACCACCCGCTCGATGGCCTAGCCCACCCGGGCGCCCCTGGGCGCCGCCTGGGCGCCGCCCGGGCGAATGTGTGCTGAAACAGTTGCTGGGACGACGGTTTCAGCACACATTTGACCGTTCCTGACCGGCGGCTCGCCATTATCCTGGCCGCTGGCGACAGAATGGGCCGACTTATCCACAGGGGGACTAGGCCAGGCGCAGTTATCCACTGCCGGTCAACCTGGCCTGCCGTACGCCACCGGCATTGCCGATCGTCGAAGGGTGAGTCCACCTACCGGTCGGGCAGAGCTACCCGCAGTGCTGACTACGGCGGCAGCGATACGGGCCGTCGGCGAGTCCTCGTTGCGCTGGCGGCTGTCCAGTGGCCGCTGGCAGCGGCCGTGCCGGGGCCTCGTG
>DATCUG010000691.1:0-12390 GCA_036567525.1 Streptosporangiaceae bacterium
GGGCCGGGGAAACTTGCCATCCCCGGTGCCGGCCGGCCGCGGGCCGGCATTCATGCTGGTCAGCATGCTGATCGTCAATCCCAACATCGCCACTGACCGGACCATCCCGCTCAGTGCCCTGGTCCCGGGCAGCGTGCACCGGACCGGGACGGCGGTGACCACGCTGGGTGGTAAGGGGATCAACGTGGCCCGGATCGGCCGTGCCTTCGGCCATCGAGCCGTCGTCGTCACGTTCCTGCCCGCCGACAGCGCGGCTCAGCTCACCCACCTGGCCGCCGCCGAGCAGGCCGAACTGGCCGGCGTCCCGGTGCCGGGCACCGCCCGGGCGGCGTCCATCCTGCTCGAAGACTCCGGGCGGGTCACCGTGCTGAACGAGCCCGGACCGCCCCGGGAGCCAGGGGAGTGGCGGCAGCTGCTGGCCGAGATCGAGCGCCGGGCCCCGGAGCACCAGAGCCTGGTCTGCTCGGGAAGCCTGCCGCCTGGTTCGCCCGCGGACGCCTACGCGCAGATCGTGGCCATCGGGCAGCGGGCCGGGCTGCGCACCATCGTCGATGCGGCCAGCCAGGCGCTGGCCGGCGTCCTGCCGGCCCACCCCGATGTGGTCAGCCCGAACCTGGCCGAGGCCGAGTCACTGCTGCACGGCCCGTCCGTCGAGGGGGTCGAGCCGGACGGCGCCGACGTCCAGCAGCGCGCGGCCGCCGCCGCCCGCGGCCTGGTCGCCCGGGGGGCGAGGCGGGCCATCGTGAGCGCGGGCAGTCACGGCGCCGCGTTCAGCGACCGGGACCAGACGGTGTTCTGCCCGGCGCCCGCGGTCACCGTAGTCAGCCCGATAGGCGCGGGCGACTCCCTGGCCGGCGGCCTGGTGCACGCGCTGGAGGAGGGCCAGGACTGGCCCGCGGCGGTGCGCTACGCGATCGCGGTGGCGTCCGCCTCCTGCGAGCAGGAGCTGGCCGGCGGCGTGGACGTGGCGCGGGTGGCCGCCCTGGCCGCCCAAGCACCCCAGGCGGCCCACAAGCCCCAAGGAGCCCAGAAATCACAGATGGCCCAGCAGTCCCAGGCCCCCGAGGCCCCGGGAGCGCGCTGATGGCCAAGCCGACCATCCACGACGTAGCCCGGCTGGCCCGGGTCAGCATCAAGACCGTGTCCCGGGTCACCAACGGGGACAGCTACGTCGCGGCGGACACCGCCGAGCGGGTCCGCCGGGCCATCGAGGAACTCGGCTATCAGGCCAACCCGAACGCGCGCTCGCTGCGGATCGGGCGGGACGACGCGGTCGGGCTGATCATCGAGTCGATCGGCGACCCGTTCTTCGCGTCGGTCACCGAGGCGGTGGAAGAGGCCGCCCGCGAGGCGGGCCTGTTCCTGCTGGTGGCCAGCGCCGGGCAGACGCCGGACCAGGAACGGGCGGCGGTCCGCGGCCTGCTCAACCGGTCCGTCCGCGGCCTCATCATCGTGCCCTGCCATCTCAGCTACGGGTCGGAGAAGGTGCTGAACCGGCCGGAGAACGTGCCGGTGGTGTTCGCCGACCGGCCGCCCGGGAACCTGGACGCCGACGTGGTCATGATCGACAACGCGGCCACCGGGCACACCGCGGCCAGCCACCTGATCAGCTATGGGCATCGCCGCATCGCGTTCGTCGGCACCGAGGTGGACCAGTACGCGGTAGGTGCCCGGCTGGGCGGCTACCGGACGGCGCTGGCGGAGCACGGCCTGGTGTTCGACCCGAAGCTGGTGGCCTCGCGCCATCTCATCCCCGATCATCATCCCGCCGGGCAGACCGAGGTCCTGATCAGCCGGATGCTGGCCGGCCCGGACCCGCCCACCGCGGTGCTCTGCGGCAACCTGCTGGCCGGCGTGCACACGGCGCGCGAACTGCACCGGATCGGGCGCACCGACGTGGCCATGGTCAGCATCGACGACTTCCCGGTGGCCGACTCGCTCGACCCGGCCATCACCGTGGTCACCCAGTCGCCGGAGCTGATGGGACGCCAGGCGTTCGAGCTGCTGCTGGACCGGATCGCGGGCGAGGAGTCCGTGCCGCGCCGGGTGGTGCTGCCGACCACCTTCATCGTCCGGGGATCCGGTGAGATCCCGTATCCGCACCACCCGTGAGGAGAACCCTGGTGACCGACACCCGCCCGACGACGGCGGCCCGGGCTGGGCTGGCCGCCGTGGCAGGCCAGGACGGCACGCTGGCCATCGTGGCCATGGACCAGCGCAACACGCTGCGCCGGATGCTCACCGCAGTCAGCCGGCCCACCGGCCCGGGCGAGCTCCGCTCGTTCAAGACCGACGTGGTCGAGGCGCTCAGCCCGGCGGCCAGCGCGGTGCTGCTGGACCCGGAATTCGGCGTGCCGGCCGTGCGTGAGGCGGGTGTCATGGCCGCCGGCTGCGCCGCCCTGGTCGCGGTCGAGCCGGCCGAGCGGGACAGCTGGGCCGGTGAGCCCCGCGCCCGCCGTGATCCGGAGCGCACCGCGTCCTGGGTCCGTGACCTGGGCGGGGACGCGGTCAAGCTGCTGGTCCAGCTGCGCCCGGACCGGCCGCGCCGGCCGGGGGAGCCGGATCTGGTGGCCGAGGTGGTGCAGGTCGTCCAGGCGGTAGTGGACGACTGCGCGGCGGCTGGCCTGCCGTCCGTGATCGAGACGCTGCTGTACCGGCTGCCGGACGAGGATCCGCTGCCGGACCGGCGCCGCGCCGACCTGATCGCCGAATCGGCCCGGATTCTCACCGAGACCCAGCCTGACCTGCTCAAACTGGAGTACCCGGTGGATGCCCAGGGCTGCGCGGCGGTGGCGGAAGCGGTCACCGTGCCGTGGGCCATGCTGTCCGCGGGGATGCCGTTCCCGGCCTTCCTCGACGCGGTGGCCACGTCCTGTGACCATGGTGGGGCGTCCGGCTTCATCGCGGGCCGGGTGTACTGGCAGGAGGCGGTGGCCATGACCGGCGCGGCCCGGAAAGAATTCCTGGCCACGGTGGGCCGGCCGCGGCTGGAGCAGTCCATCGCGGCCATGGCCGGGCGGGCTCAGCCGTGGGACAGGGCCAGCCAGCCGGGCCGGTGAGCACCGCCCACGCGCTGCTGGCCGGCGTGGACGTCGGGACGACCAGGATCAAGGCCGGGCTGGTCGACCTGGCCGGGCACGAGTGTGGCCACGCCTCGGTGCCCACCCGGTGGCGCCGGCTGGCCACCGGTGCCGAGGCCGACCCGGACGACTTCCTGCATTCCGTCCGGCAGGTGCTGGCTGAGCTGCTGGCCGCGGCGCCGCCCGGTGAGATCGTCGGCGTCGGGGTGACCAGCATGGCGGAAACCGCGATCCTGCTGGACTCCGGCGGCCGCGCGATCGGCCCGGCGGTGGCCTGGTTCGACCAGCGGGCCGCGGCCGAGCACCGCCAGTTCCAGGCCGAGCTGTCCGCGGCGGAGATCGGCCGCCGGACCGGCCTGACCCCGGGCCAGATTCCCACCATCGCGACGCTGCGCTGGCTGGTCGGCCAGTATCCGGCGCTGCGCCAGGCCAGCCGGGCCCTGACCGTGGCGGAATGGGTCGTCTACGGGCTGGGCGGGGCGGCCGCGGCCGAGGCGTCGCTGGCCTCCCGGACCGGGGCGCTGTCGGTGACGCAGCGGGAGTGGTGGCCGGACGCGGTCCGCTGGGCCGGGCTGGCCGGCTCGGTTTTCCCGGAGATCCGGGCGGCCGGCGCGTCCTGGGGCCAGGCCAGCGGGACGGGTAGCGGGCTGGGCCGGCTGACCGGCGCGACGCTCACCGTGGCCGGCCACGACCATGTGGTGGCCTCGGTGGGCAGCGGGGTGACCAACCGCCGCCAGGCCACCGACTCGTGCGGCACGGCCGAGGCGCTGATCCGGCCGCTGGTGGCCGCCCCCGGGACCGACCCGGCGGCGGGCATCCCGGACGGCATCTCGACCGGCTGGCACGTGCTGCCCGGGCACTACTGCCTGCTGTCCGGGCTCCGGCTGGGCATCGACTTCATCCCGCTGCTGGAGCAACTCGGCGCGCCGGCCGCGCACGGCCGCACCCGGCTGGACGAACCGGTGCTGGCCCTGCTCGACGCGGGCGGCGCCGCCGCCGGCCTGCCCGCCGCGGCCCGCGAGTGGCACGCCGCGCTGACGGCCAGCGTGCGCCGGGTGGCGCAGAGCCTGGACCGGCTGCAACGGCTCGGCGGGCCGATCACGGAGGTGCGGATCAGCGGTGGCTGGGCCGCCAACCCGGTGCTGCGCCGCCTGAAGGCGGCCTGCTTCCCCAGCCCGGTATACCCGGACATCGCGGAAGCCGGCATCCGCGGCGCCGCGCTGCTGGCCGGGCTGGCCGCGGGCGTGTATCCCGCGGCCAGCGCGTTCCCGCCGCCCCCGCTCAGCCTCCACGACACCGGCCCTTCAGGAACAGGACATTTTCATGAACGCTAGTAGCCCGGCCAGTGGGCCCGCTGACAGCTTCACCGCCGCCTCCTCGGGCAAGCGATTCCGGCTCGGTCGGCTGTTCGCCGCCGACGGCCGCGCGGTCATCCTCCCGGTCGATCACGGCACCATGCTCGGCCGGGTCGCGGGCCTGGAAGACCCGGTCGGTCTGGTGGCCCGGTTCCTGCCGCTGGGCTGTGACGGCTTCCTGCTCGGCCCGCGGGTGGCCGAACGGACCACCGCGCTGTTCGCGCACCGGGGCGCACCAGCCCGGCTGCTCACCATCGACTCGTACTGGCGCGGCGCGCCGGCCGCTCGGCATGTCCTGATCACATCGGTGGCCCGGGCCGCCGCGCTAGGCGTGGACGGGGTCAAGGTGCTGATGCCGTGGGACACCCCGGCCGGGGAGCGGGCCGTCTGCGCCGAACTCGTGGCCACCGTGATCCGGGAGGCCGAGCCGTTCGGCCTGCCGGTCATGGTCGAGCCGGTCTGCCTGGCCGCACCCCGCCCGCCGGACGCCGCCGCCATCGAGGGGGATGGCGCCCGGATGGCCGCTGAGCTGGGCGCGGACATCCTCAAGGTGATGTATCCGGGCGACCCGGAGCTGCTCAGCGCCTGGTGCGCGGAGCTGGGCGTGCCGCTGGTGATCCTGGGCGGGCCGGCCGGCGGCGGGACCGGGGAACTGTGCCGCCTGGTCGCCGACGCGGTCGCGGCGGGCGCGCGCGGCATCACCATCGGCCGCCGGGTCTGGCAGCGCCCCATCGGGGAGGCCACCGAGGTGCTCGGCCGGCTGGCCGCCATCGTGCACCCGGCTGTCGTACCGGCCGGCTAAACCTGTGCTATGGCCAAGCTGATCTACTGGGCGAACACATCGCTGGACGGCTACATCGCCGACGAAGCCGGCCGCTACGCCGACTGGTCCGCACCGGGCGACGATCTGTTCCGTTTCATCACCGACTTCGAGCGCCCGATCGGCACCTATCTCTATGGGCGCCGCCTGTACCAGGAGATGATCTACTGGGAGACCGCGCACACCCAGCCCGGCCAGAGCGAGCTGATGCTCGACTTCGCCCGGGTGTGGCAGGCGGCGGACAAGGTGGTCTACTCCCGGACGCTGGACACCGTGGCCACGGCCAGGACCCGGCTCGAGCGGACATTCGACCCGGAAGCCGTCCGCCAGCTCAAAGTGCAAGCGGACCGCGATATCACCGTGGGCTATGCCGACCTGGCTGGCCAGGCGATCAAGGCAGGCCTGGTGGACGAGATTCACCTGGTCATCTTGCCGATCATGGTGGGCGGCGGCACCAGCGCCCTGCCGGCCGGCGCCCGGGTGCATCTCGAATTGCTCAGCGAGCGCCGGTTCGGCAGCGGCGCGGTCCACCTGCACTACCGGACCCAGTGAGGGGCGGCTGGTTGCAAGCTTGCGTGGTGGGCCAGCTCAGGGGCGATCGGTGAGCGAGGGGCCGGGGGATGAGGTCGTCATCCAGACCCCGGACCGGCGGCTGCGGGTGTTCGTGAGCTCCACGCTGGGTGAACTGGCTGAGGAGCGGCGGGCGGTTTCGCGTGCCATCACGGCGCTGCGGCTGACCCCGGTCATGTTTGAGCTTGGCGCCCGGCCGTATCCTCCGGCCGAGCTGTACCGGGCGTACCTGGCGCAAAGCGATGTGTTCATCGGGCTGTACTGGCAGCGGTACGGGCAGCTCGTCCCGGGCAGGCAGGTCTCGGGCCTGGAGGAGGAGTTCGGGCTGTCTGGTGAGCTGCCGCGGCTGCTGTACGTTAAGGCGCCGGCGCCCGGTCGCGAACCTCGGCTTACTGAACTGCTGGCTCGCATCAAGGAGGAGTCCTCGGAGTCCTACCGTTCCTTCCGGACCCCCGCTGAGCTGGGCCGGCTGGTGCGTGATGACCTGGCGGTGCTGCTGAGCGAGCGGTTCGCCGCCGCTGGCGGCCAGGCCGTGGCCGCCGCGCCGTCCCCAGCGGGCGCCCGTGCGCCGCGCCCGCTACCGGTGAGCGTGACGTCGCTGCTGGGGCGGGAGCGGGCCATCGGCGAGGTGGCCGGGCTGGTGGAGCGTTCCGGTGCGCGGCTGGTGACGTTGACCGGGCCGGGCGGGGTCGGCAAAACCCGGCTGGCGGTGGCGGTGGGCGAACGACTGCGGGACGGGTTCGGCGCGGGCACAGTGTTCGTGCCGCTGGAGGCGGTCACCGATCCTAGGCTGGTTCCGGCCGCCATTGGCCGGATGGCGGGGGCCGACCTGGCGCGGGCGGGCTCGCCGGTGGAGGCGCTGGCCGAGACGCTCGGTGATGGCGCGTGGCTGCTGATCCTGGACAACCTGGAGCAGGTGATCCAGGCCGCCCCTGACCTGGGTGAGCTGCTGGCCCGCTGCCCGCGGGTGGTGATCTTGGCCACCAGCCGGACGGTGCTGGGGCTGCGGGCCGAGCGGGAGTACCCGGTGCCGCCGCTAGCGCTGCCGGCCCGGCCCGCCGCCGGGCCGCTGGAGGAACTAGAGTCCTGGCCGGCGGTGGCGCTGTTCGTGGACCGGGCCCGCGCGGTGCGGCCCGGGTTTGACCTGACCGAGGGGAACGCGGCGGCGGTGATAGAGATCTGCCGGCGCCTGGAGGGCCTGCCGCTGGCCATCGAGCTGGCCGCCGCCCGGACCCGGCTGCTGGACCCCGCCGCGCTGCTGGACCGGCTGGCGGCGTCGCTCGATGCGCTCGGCACCGGAGCGGTAGACCTGCCCACGCGGCAGCGCACCCTGCGGGCCACCGTGGGGTGGAGCGTTGGCCTGCTGACCGACGCCGAGCGGTCTCTGCTGGAGGTCGCAGCAGTGTTCGTGGACGGCTGGACCATCCAGGCCGCCGCCCAGGTTGCGGGTCTGGCGGAGGAGCGGGCGCTGGAGCTGTCTGAGGCGCTGGCCCGCCACAGCCTGGTCTATGCCGACAGCACCGGGCCAGGTCCCCGGCAGCGGATGCTGGAAACCGTACGCGAGTTCATGACCGAGAAGCTGGCCGCCCGGCCCGACGCCGACCAGGTCGGCCGGCGGCACGCCGGCTATTACCGGGCGCTGGCCGAGCAGGCAGACCGGCCGCTGCGCGACACCGGCCAGGGCGAATGGCTGGACCGGCTGGACGCCGAGGCGGGCAACCTGGCCGCCGCGATGCGCTGGTACTCGGCCCATGACCCCGGGCCGCTGCCGCACCTGTTCCGGGTCCTGTATCTGTTCTGGCTGCAACGCGACCTTGAGGGCCGGGCCCGATCATGGGTTGAGCAGTTCCGGCCGACTGGCCCGCTGGACCTGCAGGCCCGCGCTGAGCTGGCCTGGGCGACGGCAATGATGGCCGTCGACACCGGGGACGACACGGCGGCGCTGGCGGCCGGCCAGCGCCTGGCACCGCTGCTGGCCGGGATCCAAGACCCCTTTCTGCGCGCGGTGTGCCAGCTGGGCATGGCCTGGAGCTTGCCGATCGCCGGCGACCTGGACCGGGCGCTGCGAGAGGCGGCGGCCTCGCTGGCGGAGTTCCGCGGCCAGGATGAGCCCGTCTTCACGGCCATTGCCGTGTTCACCGTCGGCTCCCTGGAGATGACACTGGGCCGCTACGACGATGCCCTGCGCCACCTGCGCGAGGTACGCGACCTGGCGGAGGCGAGCGGCGGTGACTGGTTCGCCGCGGGCTCCCGGGTGCAGCTGGGCATCCTGGCCGCCTTGCGGGGCAGGCTCGATGAGGCCCGGGCGCTGATAGACGAGGCGCTGGAGCTGAGCCTGGCCGCCCGCAGCCCCCGGTTCGTGACGCTGTGCCTGGCCGGGTATGCGCGGCTGGCGCTGGCGGAGGGTGACCCGGAACGGGCGGCGCGGCTCAAAGGCGCGGCCGAGGGCCTGCGCCAGCGGGCCGGCCTGCCAGCCTGGCCTCATGTGCGGCGGGTGGAGGCCGAACTGGTGGCCCGGCTCCGTCAGAGGCTGGGAGCGGACCGGTTCGATCAGACGTTCACCGCCGGTTCGAGGCTCACCCAGCGAGAAGCGGTGGCGATCGTCCGGGACCAGCGCCGCGCCAGCACCCAGACGTCCTGAGCCGCTATCCACGGCTCTGCCACCTGCGGCGCAATGACTTCCCCGCCCCAGGTGGCCCATTCAGGGCTGCACGACCGGGCGGCGCTGCCCGGGCTCGCTGAACGGCCCACCAGATCCCGGCCGCCGGGCCGGGCCGGATTAGAGTCGGGCCATGACCGACTGGGCGACCATCTCCTCGCTGGCCACCGCGGGCGGCACCCTGGTGCTGGCGGTGGCCACGTTCGGCTCGGTTCGTTCGGCCAACCGGGCCGCGCGGGCGGCCGAGGAGAGCTTGCTCGATGGCCTGCGCCCGCTGCTGGTCAACTCGCGGATTCAGGACTCGCCGGAGAAGATCTCGTTCCGATCCAGTTGGCGACCACGAGGGAGGTCAGCGGGCGATCACCAGGTTCGGCATGATCCCGGCCAAGGACCCGGATTCGGGCGAGCGGACCTGGTATGCGGTCACCGCCCGGCACTGGATCCTGGACCGGGCCGGCCCGCGCTAGCCGGCGGCCGGCTAGCGCGGGACCGGGTCAGGCGGCGGACCGGGCTAGGCGGCCACCCGCGCCTCGACTGGCTCCGGCTCAGTCACCGGGCTGGGCCGGCGGGCCGTGATGGCCAGCGCGGTCAGCGCGCCGAGCAGGGACAGCCCGGCCGCGACGGCCAGCGCGGGCCGGAAGCCGCTGGTCACACTGGCCGGCGAGCCCAAGTGCCCGTAGGCGCCGAACACCGAGGTGGCGATCGCGATCGCGAATACCGCACCGAACCGCTGCATCATCGTGGTGATGCCGGACGCCTTGCCCATCTCGGCCAGCTGCACCGAGCTGAGCACCGCGGTCGGCACGGTTGGCAGCGCCATCGAGATGCCCACCCCGGCCACCAGCAGCGCGAGCACCACGCCGGCCGTGCTGCCGGTGGGTGACATGGTGACCGCCACCCAGATGAATCCCGCCGCCTGCAGCAGCAGCCCGGTCACGATCACTGACCGCCGCCCGATCCGGTCGGACAGCGCGCCCGCCACCGGCGAGATCAGCATGGGGGTGACCAGCCAGGGCAGCAGCCGCAGCCCGGTGACCAGCGGCGAGTAGCCCAGCGCGAACTGGAAGTACTGCGTGATCAGGAACGCGGCGGCGAACGTCGAGCCGGTCATCAGGAACCCGGTAGCGTTCCCGGCCGCGAACGCCCGGATGCGGAGCAGCCGCAGGGGCAGCATGGGCGCGGCCGCCCGGGCCTCCCAGATGAAGAACCCAGCCAGCAGCACCGCGCCAGCGGCCAGCGCGACGACCACCTCAGCGCTGCCCCAGCCCGCCTGCCCGGTCCGGGCCAGCCCCCAGACCAGGCCAACCACGCCTGCCGTGACCAGCGCAACCCCGGGCAGGTCGAGCCGGGCCGCCCCGCCGTAGGTCTCCGGCAGCAGCCGCAGCGACAGCAGGCTCCCGGCCACCCCGAGCGGCACGTTGACCCAGAAGATCCAGTGCCAGTCCAGCCCTTCGGTGACCGCGCCGCCGGCCAGCGGCCCGAGCGCGACGGCCAGCCCGGCCAGCCCGCCATAGATGCCGACGATGGCGCCGCGGCGCTGCGCCGGGTAGGCGGTGGTCAGGATGGTCAGGCTGAGCGGCAGCACGGCCGCACCGCCCACTCCCTGCACGGCCCGCGCCACGATCAGCGTGGTCGCGCTGGGCGCCACCGCACACGCCGCGGACGCCACCGTGAACAGGGCCAGGCCGGCGATGAACACCCGGCGGCGGCCCAGCCGGTCGCCGAGGGCGGCCGCGGTGATGATGCCCGCGGCGAACGCGATCCCGTACGCGTTCACGGTCCACTGCAGCGTGTCCAGCCCGACATGCAGATCCTGCTGCATCCGCGGCAGTGCGGTGATCACCGCCGTCGAGTCGAGCACCACGATGAAGTAGGCCAGCGACGTCAGCGCCAGCACCCAGCGCAACCTCGATGTACCCATCTGAACGCTCCTCCATGATCCGGCCGGCTCGGGTGCCGGCATGGGATGTCACTCATGCAGACACCACCGGATCGGCGGAGTGGGCGCTCAGCGTGAGATCAGCCGCGCATGTTGACCGGGTTCACCCGCGCCGGGCGGATCGTCACCACATACCGGGTCTGCCCGGGCTGGTCATGCGCCCGCAGGTCAGCGCCGTACTTGGCGCCCACCTTGTCGGCGAACACGTAGTCCGGGTCCGGGGTGATCTCCGCGTCGCCGCGCAGTTCCAGGTACCGGTACGGCATGGCCAGGTCGAGGATGAGCACACTGCAGGCCGGGTTGCGGAGCAGGTTCTTCATCTTCTGGCGGCTGCTGTTCAGCGAGATCGACACGGTGTCACCCTCGGCCAGGAACCACACCTCGGACATTTGCGGGCGGCCGTCCGGCCCGATGGTGCCCAGCGTGGCCACGTCGGCCGACAGCAGGTCGCGGTAATTCTCCGGGATGTCGGTGCTCATCACTGGCTCCTCAGCGGGTTTCGGTGCCTCAGGCTGGCTCAGGTGGAGATGTCGGGATACGGCACGGTCCAGTGTCCCAGCCGCGCCGCGTATTCCCGCTGGAAGGCCAGCGGCTCGTCGTAGTCCCGCTCGAACAGCGCGATGAACAGGGTCAGCGTGAGGAAGTTGTGCGCGCCCAGCTCGAACAGAGCGACGTAGTCGTGGCTGGCCAGCGCCTCCCGCTCGGCGTCGGTGAAGGCCAGCCAGGTGCTCCGCTCCCCGGTGTGGCAGTTCAGGATGAGGTTGGCCTGCTCGGCTTCCCACCAGGCCACCGTGCCCTGCGGGTCGGCCCGGTACCGCTCCACCAGTTCCGGATCCCGGTCCACCGTGTACAGGAACTTGTTGACCAGGTATTTGCTCACGGTGCCTCCCCCTCACCCGGCGCTCCCGCTGGGTACCAGGTGAAGTACGCCTCCATGGTGTGGAACAGGTCGAGCGAATCGGTGTAGTCGGCCTTCACGTTCCGCCCGGCCACGCCCATCATCAGCATGAAATCCATGAACCCATGGGTGGCGTTGCCCGGTTCCCACAGGCTGTCCAGGCTGACCTCGGCCAGCGCCGAATCCAGGTCGCCGGACGCGATCCACTCGACCGCCTTCCGGTCGAATTCCGGGTCCGGGCCGTGCGGCCCGAACTGCCGCGGCCCGCCCAGTTCCAGCGACAGGTGGCCGGTGCCGATGATGGCCACCCGCTGCTCCGACGGCCACAATTCGACCAGTTCGCGGATGGCCTGGCCGAGCTGCACGAACCGTTTCGGCTGCGGCATCGGCGGCGCGAAGATGTTCGTATAGATGGGCACGATCGGCAGGTCCGTCTCCGGCCGCAGCGTGATCAGCGGGCAGGTGATGCTGTGGTCAATGCGCAATTCATTACTGAACGCCAGATCGAATCCGTGGTCTAGGCCCTGGCGCAGCAGGTACCCGGACAATTCCTCGTGGCCGGGCACGAACATGCGCGGCAGGCCAAACTCGCGTTCCTCGTTGTAGAAATTCCCGTCGTAGGCCGGTGCCTTGCCGACCAGGAACTGCGGCATGTTGTCCAGCCAGATCTGGTGGAAATGGTCCGAGCCGACCATGACCAGGACGTCCGGGCGGGCCCGGGTCAGGGTCTTACGGAACGCCTCGATCTTGGCCACCCACTCGTCCGCGAACGGCGGCCGGTCCGCCCCGGTGGACGTGCTGGCCCGGTAGTAGAACGGGTGGTGGGTGGAGGCGATGACCGCGGCGACTGTGGCCATGGCAGCTCCCTAACGTGGTTCCGCTCGGTGTCCGTCAGGCGGACTTCTGTCCGGTTTCCGCAGTCTCCTGTCGGGGACCCGGCGTGTCAAGGCAGTGGTATCACGGCAGGGCGGCCGCCTGCGGCGCCGAGGTTTGGGTGGCGGTGATCTGCGGCGCGGCCTGGTACCGGGCCCAGTCCGCGCTGATCGCGCCGGCCGTCTGCAGCAGCAGC
>DATCUG010000692.1:0-3051 GCA_036567525.1 Streptosporangiaceae bacterium
CGGCCGACCCCGGCCAGCGCGATGGCCCCGTCCTGGCAGCGGAACACCCCGTACGGCGCGAACTGCGGCGAGTCGTTGCCGAGCAGGCCCGGCGGCCGGCCCGTCTCCAGCATGTCGGTGCTGTAACTGGTGAAGCAGCTCAGCCCGAACTCCAGCAGCGAGGAACTCACCGTCCGCCCGGCCCCGTCGCTGGCCCGGGCCAGCAGCGCGGCCAGGATCCCGGCCACCACGCTCATCCCGGAGCCGATGTCCAGCGCCGGGGCGCCGACCTTGACCGGCCCGCTCTGCGGCGTGCCGGTCACCGCCATCAGCCCGCTGGCCGCCTGCAGGATCAGGTCGAAGCCACCCCGGGCGGCGTCCGGGCCGGTGGCACCGAAACCGGAGATCGACGCGTAGACCAGCCGCGGGTTGACCTCGTGCAGGTCTTTCGGCCCGAGCCCGGCCCGGTCGAGTGACCCGGGACGGGCGTTCTGCACAAAAACATCGCTGCTGCAGGCCAGCCTGCGGATCAGGGCCGCGCCATCGGGGGCGCGGAGGTCGACGGCCAGGCTGCGCTTGCCGGTGTTCAGCGCGGCGAACAACCCGCTCAGGCTGCCCACCTGGACGGTGCCCTGGGACCGGTACGGGTCGCCGGCGGGCAGCGCCTCGACCTTGATCACGTCCGCGCCGAGCGCGCCGAGCACCATGGTGGCGTAGGCGCCGGACACGAACCGGGTCAGGTCCAGCACCCGGACTCCGGCCAGCGGCGTCCCCAGGGGAGCCTCGCTCGCCGGGCTCACCATGGGGCCGGTTCCCGGTACTCGCCGAACTCGGTCCGCAGCACGCCGGCGATCTCGCCGACCGTGCCGCCCGCCCGGGCCGCGGCCAGCAGGGCCGGCATCGTGTTCTGGTCCGAGGCGGCCACTGTGCGCAGCGCGGCCAGGGCCTGCTGCGCGGCCGTCTCGTCCCGGGCGGCCAGGTGCGCGGCCAGCCGGGCCCGCTGCCGGTGGCCGGCCTTCTCGTCCACCTCGAACAGCCGGGGCGGCGGGGCGTCATCGTCACCGGTGAACTGGTTGACCCCGACCTTGACCCGGTCGCCGGACTGGATGGCCTGCTCCGCGCGGTAGGCGGACTCCGCGATCCAGCGTTGCGGGACGCCCTGCTCGAGCAGGTGCACGTAGCCACCGGCGGCGTCCACCTGGGCGATCAGCTCGGCGGCCCGCGCCTCCAGCGAGTCGGTCAGCGACTCCACGAAGTACGAGCCGGCCAGCGGGTCCACGGTCCGGGTCACGCCGGACTCGTAGCCGATGATCTGCTGGGTGCGCAGCGCCAGCCGGACCGATTCCTCGGTCGGTATCTCCAGCGCTTCGTCGAACCCCATGACGTGGATGGACTGGGCGCCGCCGAGCACCGCGGCCAGGCACTGCAGGGTGGACCGGATCACGTTGTTCAGCGGCTGCGCCGCGGTCAGCGTGGCGCCCGAGCAGCCGGAGAAAAACCGCAGCCGCCCGGAGTTCGGGCTGGCCGCGCCGAACCGCTCGGTAGCGATCCGGTGCCAGAGCCGGCGTGCGGCGCGGACCTTGGCCACCTCTTCGAACAGGTCGAGCTGGCTGGAGAAGTGGAAGGACAGCCGGGGGGCGAAACTGTCGAAGGCCAGCCCGCGGGCGGTGAAGTGCTCGGCGTAGGCGATGGCCGAGGCCATGGTGAGCCCGAGTTCCTGCACCGCGTCGCAGCCGGCCTCCCGGGCGTGGTAGCCGGTGACCGAGATCGGGTTGAACCGGGGCAGTTCCGCGGCGCAGAACTGGACCACGTCGCCGGCCAGCCGCAACGAGGGCTGCGGCGGGAACACGTACAGCTTGCGGGCCAGGAATTCCTTGAGGATGTCGTTCTGCAGGGTGCCGGCCAGCCGGGTCGGGTCGGCGCCCTGGCGCTCGGCGGCGACCAGGTAGAACGCCAGCATGATCGGGGCGGTGGCGTTGATGGTGAAGTTGACCGAGAGGTCTTCCAGCGGCAGCCCGTCGAATACGGCGGCCATGTCGTCCGCGGTGTCGATGGCCACGCCGACCCGGCCGACCTCGCTGCCGGCCAGCTCGTGCGAGGAGTCGTAACCCAGCTGGGTGGGCAGGTCGAAGGCGACGGACAGCGCGGTCTGGCCCTGGCTGAGCAGGTAGCGGTAGCGGGCGTTGGTGTCCGTGGCCGCGCCGAACCCGGCGTACTGGCGCATCGTCCACAGCCGCTCCCGGTACATCGAGGCGTACGGCCCGCGGGTGAACGGCGGCTCGCCCGGGCGGCCCAGCGCCGGGTCCGGGCCGTCCGGCGGCTCGTAGAGCGGCTGCACCGGGATGCCCGAGTCGGTAGTGATCACCGGTTGCCTCCGCCCAGCGCCAGCACGCCCTTAATCACGTCCGCGATCGGGGTACCGCCCGGGAACACCGCGGCCGCGCCCAGCTCGGTGAGCGGGGTGACGTCCTGCGGTGGGATGGTGCCGCCGACCACCAGCGGGATGTCCGCCACCCCGGCCGCCCGCTGCGCCTCGCGGACCTGCCGGCTCAGCGCCAGGTGGGCGCCGGACAGCACGGAGATGCCGATCACGTCCGCGTCCTCGGCCCGGGCAGCCACCGCGATCTGGTTCGCGGACTGCCGGAGCCCGAGGTAGATGACCTCCGCGCCGGCGTCCCGCAGCGCCATCGCGACCACCTTGACCCCGCGGTCGTGGCCATCGAGCCCGGGTTTGGCGAGGACTATCCGCATCGGCCTCAGTCCTGCGCCCCGGGGCCGTCCGGCTGGCTGTCCGGCTGGTACAGGGCGAGCGCGGCGAAGGCGGCGTAGACCTGGGTGGCCTCGATGATGTCGGCCACGCTCAGGTGCTCGTCCGGGCAGTAGACCGGCTCCCCGCCCGGGCCGAAGATGACGGTCGGCACCTTGGCGCCGAAACTGGCCGTGTCGCCGAGCCAGCCGGCCACCTGGAGCTGCGGTTCCGCGCTCCGCCGCCGCGGGCCGGCGGCTGCTGCCGGCTGGGCGGCCGCCGGAAGGGCGCGGACGGCGCGGACCGCATCCCGCATGTGCCGCACC